>CAYSXG010000035.1:0-12241 GCA_964434895.1 uncultured Solibacteraceae bacterium
TCGTGGGCCTCCGGGTCCGGCTGGGCCAGAAGGGCCAGGGCGGCCCCAACCAGGAGGGGGTCCGTTTCCGGGTCCATGAAGCGCTCCATCAGCTCCCGCGCGGCTTGGGCGGAGAGGGGGCGGAGGGGGTTGTGGGTCTTGAGCAGGTTCATCGGGTCACCAGGCGGGCCTCCCGGGCCAGGTTCAGGAAGTTCTGGAGCAGGGCGGGCCCGTCGGGGGTGAGGATGCTTTCGGGGTGGAACTGCACCCCCCAGCGGGGCAGGGTCCGGTGCGCGATGGCCATGATCTCCCCCCCCTCGCTGGTGCCGGTGACCGTCCAGCAGTCCGGCAGGCTGGCCCCTTCGGCGATGAGGCTGTGGTAGCGGCCGATGGGAAGGCCCGCGGGCAGGCCCCGGAAGAGGCCCGCGCCGTCGTGGCGCAGGGGGGTAGCCTCGCCGTGGAGGGGTTCCCGCGCGTGGACCACCCTGCCCCCGCTGGCGGCCACCAGGGCCTGGTGTCCCAAGCAGACCCCCAGGACCGGCACCGGCCAGTCGGAGCCGGCGATGGCCATGTGGCCGCGGCTCTCCTCCGGATGGCCGGGCCCCGGGGAGAGCACCACCGCCTCGGGATCCAGGGCCCGGGCCCCCTCGAGGTCGATGCGGTCGTGGCGCACCACGAGCACCTCCTCGCCCAGGGTCTCGAAGGCCTGGACCAGGTTGTAGGTGAAGCTATCGAGGGCATCGATGAGCAGGATCACAGGCCACCTCCCTGGAGCTGGATGCCCAACTCCCTCCTATCACGGCGCTCATCCGCGCCGCTCCGTCGTGCTCGGGCTGCGCCCTGCGCGCGCCGAGTCGCTGACTCCCTCCTATCGCAGCGCTCACCCGCGCTGCTCCGTCGTGCTCGGGCTGCGCCCTGCGCGCGCCGAGTCGGGACATCGATGAGCAGGATCAACGGGCCACCTCCTCGGCCACCGGCGCCGTTTTCAGGTCCACCCCCAGGGCCTCGGAGATGGCGCCCAGCTTGTGGAGGGTTTCCAGGTACTCGCCTTCGGGGCTGGAGGCCCGCACCACGCCGGCCCCGGCCTGGATCGTGGCCCCGCCTCCGGCGTAGACCGCCGTGCGCAGGATGAGGGCCGAATCCAGGGCCCCGTCGGCTCCCAGGCGCACCAGGGCTCCCCCGTAGGGGCCTCGTGCCTCCCCCTCCAGCTCGGCGATGCGCTGGCAGGCCCTCAGCTTGGGGGCCCCGCTCACGGTGCCCGCGGGGAAGACCGAGGCCAGGACGTCCACCGCGTCGAGGCCGGGCTTGAGCGCGGCCTTCACGGTGGTGGTGAGGTGCAGCACGTGGCTGGTGCGCTGGAGGCTCAGGGGCTTCTCCACCCGCACGCCGCCGGGGACGGCGATGCGCCCCAGGTCGTTCCTCGCCAGGTCCACCAGCATCTGGTGCTCCGCCAGCTCCTTGGGATCCCGCTTCAGGGCCTCGAAGCGCCTGGCGTCCTCGTCCGCGTCCCCGCCCCGGGGCACGGTGCCGGCGATGGGCAGCGTCTCCGCCTCGCCCCGGGCCACGCGCACCAACATCTCCGGGGAGGCCCCCACCAGGCCGAAGGAGCCCCATTCGAGCAGGAAGCCGTAGGGGCTCGGATTGAGGCGGCGCAGACGACGGTAGGCCGTGAGGGGGGAGGGCGGATGGGCCACGCGGAAGCGCTGGCTGGGCACCAGCTGGTAGACGTCCCCGTCCAGGATGTAGGCCTGGGCGGCCCGGACGTAGGCGAGGTAGCGCTCCTTGGGAAGGAGGGCCTCCGCTTCCGGCCGCCCCGGTTCCTCCTCCGCGGTCAGGGGCGGGGCCGCCAGGGCGGCGGCGAGGGAGCGGATGCGCGCCGAGGCCCGCTCCCGGTCCTCGTCCAGCACCTGGATCTCCGCCACCTGGTGGAGGTGATCGAAGACCAGGGCCGCCGGGAAGCGGCGCACCCAGAGGGTGGGCAGGCCCTGGGTGTTGCGGGTCGGCAGGGGGAGGGTGGACTCCAGTGCCGCGATGGCCTCGAAGCCCAGGTAGCCGGCCACGCCCACGCCCATGGGCAGGGGCTCCCGGGGGGCCGCCAGGCCCGGGGCCGGCAGGACTTCCTCCCCGGGGGCGCCGCCGGTACCGGCGAAGGCCCTCAGGGCTTCCACCCAGCCGCTCCCGGGCAGGGGGAGCCGCAGCTCCTCCCCCTCCTCCAGCAGCACGAAGCTGTGGCGCCCCACCCGCTCGCCCTGGTCGGCGGATTCCAGCAGGAGGCTGGCCCCCTCGGGACGCAGGGCCAGGTAGGCGGAGAGGGGGGTGAGGAGATCGGCGGGAAGGCGATGGCGCAGCAGCATGGGGACCTGGAAAAGAAAAGCCCGATCAGGGGATCGGGCTCGAAGGGAGGCGGGGTGCGACTAGGCTTCGCAGGCCGGGCTTCCATCCGAGCGAGTCCGCCACCATGCCCAGAGGGCCTCGGAAGCGGGGATGGGGTGGAAGGACGACATGGAACCAGCAAAGCCGGTCCGCCGACGCCTGTCAAGCCTCTAGGAGCATCGGTCTTGATGGCATGATGAATCCCCATGCTGCTTGATCCCGAACAGGAAACCGGAGCCGAGGCCTCCGACGATCTCACGCCCTACCCGCCCTTCGCCTTCTTTCGGGAGGCCGTGCGGGGGGCCGGGCTGCGGGACTGCCTTCCCTTCATGGCCTCCTGGGCGGCCTTCGTGGTCCTCACCGGGGCCGCCTGGGCCTGGCACCTCCACCAGCTCGCGGGCTGGAGCGCCCTGCCCGCCCACTGGGGCGAGCTGCTCACGGCGCGGGATCTCTGGGAATTCTCCACCAACGGGGGCTTCGACTGGAGGGATCCCGGCCTGGGCACCGTCGCCGTCGCCGGCGCGGCCCTCGCGGCCATGCTCTGGACCGGCTGGCGTCTGCAGGCCCGGACCGTGGGCCTCCCCCCCCGCCTCGGCCCCTGGGTCGGCGGGGCCTGGGACGCCCTCCTCGTGGGCCTGCTCCCCCTGATGCTGCCCTCCCTGCTGGCCTTCGGCCTGCTGGAGAAGCTCGGGGGCATGGGCATCCAGGGCCTCGGCTGGCTGGACCTGGTCCTAGGGGGCCTGCTGAGGGCCGCCCTGGCCTCGGCCCTGATGATGCAGTGGTGGTTCTGCCGACTGAACCGTGCGGCCGGGACCGGTTCCGGCCCGAAGGCCTGGATGGAAGGGCTGGGGGATGGCTTCCGGGGCCTGTGGATGCACCCGGTCCAGTGGTTCCTGGCCATCTTCGGGGGCGTGGTCCTCCGGGCCCTGCTGGCCTTCGGTCCCCTCTTCCTGGCCTGGCGCTGGGGCGGGGGCAGCCCCGGGAGGGTCTGGGCCTTCCTGTTCCTCCAGCTGGCGGGCAGCCTGGCCTCGGCCTGGATCATCGCCGTGCAGCTGCGCTGGGTGGCCCTCTTCTGGCGCCAGGACGCCCGGGTCCGGGAGGCCCTGCGGGCCCTCTACCGATCCCTGCGGTCCCCCTTCCAGGAGCCCGGCCATGAACGCTAATGCACTCCTCGCCCTCGCCTTCGCCGGATGGCTGGGGGCCCAGGCGCCGACCCTCCAGAAGGCCGAAGTGAAGCCCGTGGGAGAAACCCTGGGGAACGCCTCCGACGTGGAGGAGATCATCGCCCCCCTGCGCAAGGAGATCCGGGCCAGCTTCGACCAGCCCCTGGTGGACAGCCCCCAGGGCATCTTCCGGAGCCGGGGCGCGGAGGAGAACCTCCTGGGCTACTGGATCACGGACCTCATGCGCGCCCGCGGCTCGGCCCTCGTGGGCGAGCCCGTCCGCTTCGCCCTCACCAACCGCGGCGGCATTCGCGGGAACCTGCGGCCCGGCACCCTGAAGGTGGGCGACGTCTTCGAGGTCATGCCCTTCGACAACGAGCTGCTGGTGATGGAGCTCACGGGGGCCGAGATCGTCCAGGTGGTGCGCGAAGGCCTCATCCACCGGAACGGCGAGCCCTGCTCGGGCGTGAAGGTCCGAGTGGAGGGCACCCCCGAAAAGCCGAAGATCGCGGTGACCTGGGAGGACGGCAGCCCCATCGATCCCAAGGCCGTCGTGAAGGTGGCCATCACGGACTACCTCTACAACGGCGGCGATTCCATCCCCACCCTGAAGAAGGGGCGCCGGCCCTTCACCACCGGCCTCGCCCTGCGCCAGGTGCTCCTGGACGCCTGCGCGGAGCTGGGCCGGGCCAAGCGGCCCCTGGTGGGGCCCGCCGGAGGCCGCCTCGCCTTCTCCCCGGAGATCGAGAAGGCCATCGCCGACAAGCGGCCGGTGGCCTACTAGTGTGCCTCGCCAGTAGTAGTGGCGTCTTTGATTTCGAAGGCGAGGCACACTTCCATCGGGGCATGGCCCCTCTGGCGCAAAACCAAGCTGCACTTGATTTTGCTGTCACCCCTTTGGGGGTACTGCCGTACCCCCAAACCCCCGCCACGTGGTGTCCACCTGGCCTCCGGATTGATGCGTCTATTTCGAACGGACACCACTAGGAGTTCCCATGGACCGCCGCGCTTTCCTTTCGACCCTCGGCGCCGCAGGCGCCCTGGGGGCCCTGCCCCTCCGCGCGGATTCCGAGCCCGAGCCCGGAAGGCCGGCCCCGGGCCGGATCACCCTGCTCCACACCAACGACACCCACAGCCGCATCGAGCCCTTCGGCCCGGGCAACGGGAACCTCAGCGGCAGGGGGGGCATGGCCCGGCGGGCCACCCTCGTGCGCCAGCTCCGCAGGCAACTGGGCCCGGTGCTGCTCCTGGACGCCGGGGACACCTTCCAGGGCACGCCCTACTTCAACCGCTACAAGGGGCGCCTGGACTACAAGCTCATGAGCCTCCTGGGCTATGACGCGGGCACCCTGGGCAACCACGACTTCGACGGCGGCGTGGAGGGCCTGGTGGAGGCCATGCAGGAGGCCACCTTCGATTTCGTGAACTGCAACTACGACTGCCGCCAGGTGCCGGCCCTGGGCAAGCGCCTTCGCCCCTACGTGGTGAAGGAGTTCCCGGGCATCAAGGTGGGCATCGCCGGCGTGGGGGTGGCCTTCAAGGGCCTGGTCCCCCCGGCCCTCCACAAGGGGGTGGAGTGGAGGGACCCCGAAGCGGCCCTGAAGCCCGTGGTGGAGCGGCTGCGGGACGTGGAGAAGGTGGACCTGGTGGTGGTGCTCTCCCACCTGGGCTACGACAGCCAGGGGGAGGCGGTGGACGACCTCCGCCTCCCCTCCCTCGTGCCCGGCATCGACGCCATCGTCGGCGGCCACAGCCACACCTTCCTGGACGAGCCCACCCGCGTGAAGCAGGGCCGGGGCGAGACCCTCGTCTTCCAGGTGGGATTTGCCGGCGTGAACCTGGGCCGCATGGACTTCACGGCCGCCCGCAAGGAGGTGCGGGCCGCCAGCGGGTCCATCCTCCCGGTCCTGGCATGAAGGCCGAGGCAGGGGACTTCTACTTCGACGGCCCCTACTGCGTCTTCACCGAGGCCTACCATCTTCGGCGGGGGAGCTGCTGCGGCAACGGCTGCCGCCACTGTCCCTACGAGCCCAAGCACCGAAAGGGCGCCACCGCGAGGGGCTGCGCAGGCCACCAGCCCCACTCCCAGCCGGAGTGAGGGCCCGACCAGAAGGGGAGCCTCAAGGCTCGCCGGCCTTCCTTTCCTCGACGCTGCCCCTACCGTTGAAGGTTCACGCTGTACGGTCCATACACCGGGATCTTGATGGTCCCTCCACCGTCAATCCGCGTGGATTCGGCATCCCAGTAACCCGCCAAGCGGAGGTAGATCGTCACCGAAGCAGACCCATTGTTGGCATACGTCAACGTACCTCCACCGGTCACGGTCCCTAAGCCGACCCCTGCGTAACTCTGGAGGGACATCTGGATGTCATCCGCGGTGCTGACAGTCAGGACCCGGCCGGGAGCCACCGTCACCGCAAAGTAGTCAAAATCGGACATGGAGGAAACCGCACCCGAAACGGTGCCGTTGCCCAGGGGCACGACGTTGGCCGTGGCGATGGAATTGTTGGATTCCGTCTCCCCAAGTCGGAAAGGCGTCGCGGTCACCATCGAGGTAGCCTTCTTCGTGGGGTCCGCCTGGCTGGTGGCCGTCACGGTGTAGGTGCCCGCGATGGCCGGGGCCGTATAGTTCACCGTGCCACCCGTGGTGGCGCTGAGGGTGCCCCCTGTCGCCGTCCAACTGACCGCCGTATTGGCCGTGCCCGTCACCGTGGCCGTGAAGGCCTGGGTGCGATTGATCTCCAGCGTGACGGCCGCAGGGCTCAGGGTGATCCTGGGCGTCACCGTGAGGCTGACGCTGGCCTTCTTGGTAGGATCCGCCTGGCTGGTGGCCGTCACGGTGTAGGTGCCCGCGATGGCCGGGGCCGTATAGGTCACCGTGCCGCCCGTGGCGGCGCCGAGGGTGCCCCCCGTGGCCGTCCACGTGACGGCCGTGTTCGTCGTGCCCATCACCGTCGCCGTGAGGGCCTGGGTGCCGTGGATCTCCAGGGTCGCGCTGGCGGGACTCACCCCGATCTTGGGCGTCACCGTGATGGTAGCGGTGGCGATCTTAGAGGGATCCTCCGGGCTCGAGGCGGTGACGATGAAACTCCCCATGCTGGCCGGGGCCGTGTAGGTCGCCCGGCCTCCGGTGTTCGCGCTGAATGCGCCCCCCGAGGCGGCCCAGCTCACCCCGGTCCCGATGCGCCCCGTCAAGGTAGCAGTGAAGGCCCGGGTGGCCCCGACTTCCAGGGTCGCGGCCGCCGGCGCCAGGGCGATCTGGGGTTCCTTTATCTGGAACTCCCACACCCCACGCCCGAAGGTCGCCACCCGCATGAAGCTGCCGTCTGGGGCGATCCACATATCCTGCACGGAGACCAGCGGCAGCCCCGTCCCGAAGCGCCCCCAGCTCAGGCCGCCGTCGAGGCTCCGGTAGACGCCGAAGTCCGTGCCCGCGTAAAGCGCCTGGGGGTCGCTGGGATCGTTCTGCACGATGTGCACGCCGACCCCCACGGGGAAGCCGTTCTCCGTGCCGTCGGCCTTCCGGTCCAGGGCCTTCCAACTATGGCCTCCGTCGGCGCTCTTCCAGAGGTGGGTGCTGTTGGGGTCATACACCACCGAAGCCAGGTAAATCACCTGGGCGTTGGCGGTATCGAACCACACATAGGACCCGATTAGCCCGCTAGAAGGCATGGCCATGGGGTTCCAGGTGGATCCCCCGTTGTAGGTAACGTAGGCGGTGTTGTCGTACATCAACACGGCCAGGGCGTTGGGGTCCGACTTCGCCGCGTTGATGGTTTTGAGGCCGCCATGGCTGAGCGGATCGACTCCGTTCCCGGGAAGAGGCGTCCACGTGGAGCCGAAATCAAGGCTTTTATAGATTTTTTGGGACCCGCAGGTGTACACGGTGTTGCCGCTGGGGTCCCCCGAGCCCTGCGCGATTGGAATGAAATAGTCAAAAGAATCAGGTGCGGCGACATTAAATGTCGCAGAATCATCCGCTGTCGCCCCTCCATCAAGGCTTTTCACGATGGCAGTGCTATGCTCCGACATGAGAATCAAATTCCCATCCAGTGGATGAATCAATGTGGAGGAGGCGTCTCCTCCTGTAAAATAATCAAAGGTTCCGCTGGTTGGCAGGAACCCTCGACGTATCCGAGTCCCATTATCCTGGGTCCCCATGGAAATACGATAACGGGCGTCCTCCGGATAGGAGGCGTAGGTGGAGCCGAGGCTGTATGCCAGGAAGGTGGCCAGCCCCTTGTTCCGCCGGTTATCCACGAAGCTGGTATCGGAAGCGACGGGCCCCGTCCCCATGGGAATCGTCACCCGATTAGGGTCCCGAACAATGCATAGCCCCCCGTCGTTGCCGAGGTAGAGGGTCTTGGGGGCGCCCGGAGCCTGGGACCACGCCGCTGCGTGGAAGTCCGGGTGGGCGTAGACCCGTCCATGGCCCATGAAGTCCGTCAACGCGGTCCAGGTAGCCCCCCCGTTGGTGGTGCGGTAAACGGATAGGTTCGCCGCCACAAAGACCGTATTGGCATCCTTGGGGTCCACGGCGATCATTTCATCGTAATTAGCCTGACCGCCGTCATTCATGGCGCCATCGACCCAGCTATTGAAAAGCACGTTGGAGTTATCCGCCACAAAGCTCCAGCTCCGTCCCCCATCCATGGATTTCAGGACCCCCGTGATGGTCCCTTCCGCCCCGGCCTGGGCGAGGCCCCACACCATGGACGCGCTGGAGGAAGAAGCCGCCAGCGTGATCCGACCCAGATGCCCTAGCTTGGTCACGGAAGCATCCAAGGATGCCCGGTTCCAGGTGGCCCCTTGATCCTGGGAATAATACAGGGCGTCGTAGGAGGCCAGTACCAGCGCGCCATTGCTGAGGCGCACCACTGAGTAGGCGCTTAGGATACTTCCACCCTGGATGATGCTGGAAAAAGAAGCTCCGCCATCCACGGAACGCCTCAGTGCACCATTTGCTGTCATTAAAACGGAAGTATGCCCTTCCCACAACCTGAGCGTGAATCACTAAAGTCACTCATGACTTGAACGATCACCGTCAGTTCGAACTCAGGTCAGGAGCGGAGGGAGGAAGCAGGATAGCCCCGTCAGACCGTAGAGGACCCGCTTACAGCGGGGCCAGGGGCTACTCCTGCTGCAACAGGATGATTCGCGGGACATAAACTCCTCGGCCACGACGCCTCTCCAGCGGAGAGGATACGCCTCTGGCAGCCGAGAGCACCCCGCCTAAAGAGCCTGTGGGGCCAGAGTTCCCACTTAGCTTTCAGCCCCCACGGTGTTCGCTTCCAGGCACCCTCATCCAGGCGCAACAGCCATTTTTGGAGGCCGATACATGAGGCGACTTCCGATCATCGACTGAATCGCGGAGACCGTCCGATCCCCGTCATTCAGGGTCCGGATGTTGTAGCGCCACTCGAACTCGCTGACGTAACGGTGCAAGTGCTCCGGCGAGATGTTATGGAAGATGCCCATTACACCTCGCTTGATCAAACTAAAGAAGCTCTCGACGGTGTTGCTGTGGAGCGAGTCGCCCCGCGCAATTTCGGGCGGATTGTTGGGCCATTTTTTTGCGTACTCCTTAGCGCTGTGGCAAACGGAGTAATGAGCTTGGAAATGGCTTTCGAGCCCACGGTAACTGTTCAGGTCATCGGTCAGGATGATCGCCGTCGGCGAGACCATCCTTTTCAGGGCACCCTTCAGGGTTGCGGCATTCACTGATGCGACGATCTCCGCACGCACCTTGCCATAGCGCTGGACCGCAGCAAACACAGGGATTTTATTCGTACCACGCCCGCGCTTTGAAACGCCCTTCACGCGGGGAGCGCCGCCTACATAGGTTTCGTCGGCTTCAACGATCTCATCGAGCATGATGATCCGATCCTCAGCATGGGCGAAACCGTGCCTGAGTCGATTCAGCAGGAACAAGGCGGAACGGTAAGTGATCTGGGTGTGACGCTTGATTTGCAGGGCTGCAACACCCTTCTTGCAGGAGACCGCCTGCCAGATGGCATAGACCCAATGGCGCAGGGGAAGGTGGGAGTGCTCCATCACTGTCCCAATTCTCACGGTGTATTGCCTCTGGCAGGTTCGGCACCTCCAAAGGAAGCGCTTGCTCCTCTGGCCCGAAGCATCCTTCATCGGGTACACATTCACTGAGTCGCAGTGGGCACACGTTGGGGTGCCGCCCCAGCGATACTTTTCCATGAATGCCAACGCGGCAGCTTCATCGGCCAGGGCATGGGGAATTTCCCGAACAATATCGGACGCCTTTAGTTCCGTGTGTATCTTCTTCCGCTGACCCATGTCCCAGATGTACATGGCGTTTCCAAGCGAAAACTGACACATTCGCTAAGCGAAGGCCCTTAAAATGCACAAAAGCGTGTCTATCCAGCATGGACGAAAACCGAGGTCCATGCAGAACTTCGCCCTTGCTTTTCTGGAGCCCAAGCCCAGACTTGTGGCAGGCGTTAATCGTTGGTGAAAGCCGTGAAACTAGCTCCAACGATGTCACCAGGGGGGTTGCGAAAGCAGCCTCCCGTTCTATGTACCGGATTCAGGAATCGCTAACTCATGCTCATGGCGGGCTCCTTTGCGGGCTGTTTCGGTGGCAGGTAAGTCGCAAGTTCCCGGAAAACGTAGTGCCCCGTCCGTGGTCGTTCGATCATTCCGGCGTCGAACAGGCGCTTGAGGCAGGTGGCGGCGAGCCCCGACTTCTTGGGCTCTCCCAGAGCCAAGGCCACACCCTCAGGTGTCACCTGCTGGTTCGGGTGAGACTGCATGAAGTCCAAAAGGGTCCGGATGAATCCTCTGCCCGCAAAGGTTCGGTTCTTCCGCTTCTGAGGGGCTACAGCCTGCGATTGAGCCTGAGCGGGCGAACGCCCTTCCAGAACGAGGGCTTCGAGCCGACGGGTCTCCTGCTCCAAAAGGCTCTCCAGTTCGGTCACACGAGCCTGCAAAGGGGCCAATTCTAACCTGAGATTCTTGATGTCTGCCCCGGTCTCGATGATTTCTTCCGTGATACCCGTCAGGTATGACATGAGGCCTCCGAAGTGCCTCTAACCTACGGATCCCAAGGCCCCTTAACAAGGGGGTGGCACGCCTCGAAAGTGGCACCTAATGGCTAAGTTACAGAGCCGCCTCGCTCAACGGGCCGAAGAATTATTTCTGGCAGCCATGAAAGGTCCATTTGTTCGCAGATTCAAGTCACTAACCCAAAAACTCTGCCACCTTGCAAAATTTAGCAGGAGTTCTTTCCGACCCGAGCGGAGAGAATCGGGTGAGGAGGCACGCTATGTCTGGAGCACCAAAACCCAAGGAAGAATCACAATCCCCTGTTGGAAAGGGAAGCACTGAAGAGCCTTCTCGCTCCACGTCTCTCGAATCCACTACGGAAGCACCTCTCGCTTCGGATTTGAGCCTTGCCGCTTACTCGCCCAACAACCTCCACACTGTTGCGGCTTTGGATGAGGTTTCGTCTCCGCCCATGAGCACCCCGTATTTCCAGGTTGAATACGACCTGACCTTCACTGGCGGTGACTACGACAAGGTGGGGAATATTGCCTACATCCCCGAGGGCCTTGTGACTGAGCTTGGGATGGAAGCCGCCTTCGAGCAAATAACGGGTCATCACCCCATGCACATCATCCATTATTCGGAGGACGAGAGGTTCACCGAGGGTGGGGATCCTTTTGAAGAATAACTAGAAAGAGGGTTAGAGGAAGGACAACCCTGCCCTCAGCCAAGTCGGACTTACAGCGCTGTCGTTTCCTATGGAGTGACCTTCAATGCCGACAACCTGGATGAAGCTAACGACTGGCTATCCGATTTGGAACTACCGGATGAATATGACACGGACTCTTTCGAAGTGGTCGCTGGACCTAAACCATTGATCGAACATCCTGGGTTCTACAACGCTGTCGTCTCGTTCGGCATCGCCTTCGCCACATCCCTTGATCCGGGCGACTGGATTTCTGACATGAACACACCAAACGAATACGACATCGATTCGTTTGAGACCCTTGCCGGACCATTCATCGCAGAGGAATCAGAGGATGACGATCAAAGCTGAGTCGGGAAGATTTAATTCCCATGCATCATCGCGGACTTGTCGATCTTTCCAATACCTTGATTATTGGTAGATTTCCGCTCTGAATCGCAAGCTCCAGCGCTGTTGCCGGATTCCGTTGAGTGACTGCCTTCCTCGGGCCCGCCCCTTTGCCAAGGAAAGGTGGCGGGGGGTGGCGGTGGGCGACATCGACGCGGCGGCACTCGGCGCCATGCTCGACAAGATTTTCGATGCGCTGCCTGCTAAGGCGAAGCTGACGCCCGTATCCAAGGCCGAGGCCAAGGCCGTCCCGCGCCTGAAGGTGATCGACATGAACGTGCCGCAGTCGGTGGCCCGGTTCGGCCTGCCGGCGATGGCACGCAAGGACAAGGATTTCATACCCGCCTTCGTGCTCAATACCATCATCGGTGGCGGCTTCACTTCCCGACTCTACAACGAGGTGCGTGAGAAACGCGGCCTAGCATACGGGGTGGATACATCGATTATTCCGTTGAAAAACTCCTCGGTGTTCATCGGCAACGTTGCCACCAAGAACGAGGAGATCGCGCAGTCGCTGGAGCTGATCCGCAACGAGCTCAAGCGTGTGGCCACGGAAGGGGTGACCGAGAAGGAGCTGACGGACGCCAAGGCCTACTTGACCGGCTCCTTCGCACTT
>CAYSXG010000036.1:0-12053 GCA_964434895.1 uncultured Solibacteraceae bacterium
TGAGTCCCAGCCTGGAGGAGTTGAGCTTCCGCTACATCCTCATGCCCGTCCGTTTTGCAGCCCCCGCCTCCGTCTGATCCCAGCCGAATGCGAGCACCCGGCGCTTTCGCGCCCTCCAGCCATTGCAGGAAAAGCGAGCCTTGATGACCGAAGACGTACTCACGCCCCGGACCGAAACCCAAGACACCTACACCGCCGACCAAATCACCGTTCTGAGGGATCTGGAAGCCGTCCGTAAGCGGCCCGGAATGTACATCGGGGATACCGATGACGGCAGCGGCCTCCACCACATGGTCTACGAGGTGGTGGACAACTCCATCGACGAGGCCCTGGCGGGCTTCTGCACCCGGGTGGACGTGATCCTCCACGGGGACGGTTCATGCTCCGTGGAGGACAACGGCCGCGGCATCCCCGTGGACATCCACAAGGAGGAGGGCCGTTCGGCTGCGGAGGTGATCATGACGGTCCTTCACGCCGGCGGAAAATTCGATAACACCTCCAGCGAGGGTAAGAACGCCTACAAGGTCTCCGGCGGCCTCCACGGCGTGGGCGTCTCCTGCGTCAACGCCCTGTCGGAAAAGCTGTGGCTCACGGTCTTCAAGGATGGACGGGAGCACGCCATGACCTTCACCCGGGGCAAGGCGGACGCCCCCCTGGCCGTGACGGGGCCCACCACGCGGAGGGGCACCCGGGTGCGCTTCAAGCCGGACCAGGAGATCTTCAACAACGTCCTGGAATTCAGCTTCGAGACCCTCTCCCAGCGCCTGCGGGAGCTGAGCTACCTCAACAAGGGCGTGCACATCCGCATCACGGACGAGCGCACCGGCGATACCCACGACTTCATGAACGCCGGGGGCATCGACGCCTTCGTGGAGCACCTCAACCGCAACAAGACCTCCCTCCACAAGCCCCCCATCCACATCGAGGACACGAAGAACGACACCACGGTGGAAGTGAGCCTTCAGTGGAACGACTCCTACCAGGAGACCCTCTACTGCTTCACCAACAACATCCGCAACCGGGACGGCGGCGCCCACCTGGAAGGTTTCCGGGCGGCCATGACACGAGTTATCAATACTTACGCCGAGAAGAACAACCTTCTCAAGAGCGCCAAAGTCACCCTGTCCGGGGAAGACGTGCGGGAGGGGCTCACGGCGGTGATCTCCGCCAAGGTGCCGGATCCCAAGTTCAGCTCCCAGACCAAGGACAAGCTGGTCTCCAGCGAGGTGAAGGGCACCGTCCAGACCATCGTCTACGACCGCCTCACCAGTTTTTTCGAGGAGAACCCCCGGGAGGCCAAGGCCATCCTGGAGAAGGCCATCGAGGCGGCCCGCGCTCGGGAAGCGGCCCGCAAGGCCCGGGAGCTCACCCGCCGCAAGGGGGCCTTGGACGGCGGCGGCCTGCCGGGCAAGCTGGCGGACTGCCAGGAAAAGGATCCGGCCCTTTCCGAGATCTACCTGGTGGAGGGCGATTCCGCCGGCGGCTCCGCCAAGCAGGGTCGCAACCGGGCCAACCAGGCCATCCTGCCCCTCAAGGGCAAGGTGCTGAACGTCGAGAAGGCCAGGTTTGACAAGATCTTGGCGCACAATGAATTGCGTACGCTGATCCAGGCCCTGGGCACGGGCATCGGTAAGGAGGAGTTCAAGGTCGAGAATCTCCGCTACCACAAGATCATCCTCATGACCGACGCGGACGTGGACGGCTCCCACATCCGGACCCTGCTGCTCACCTTCTTCTACCGGCAGATGCCCGAAATCGTGGAGCGGGGCCACCTCTACATCGCCCAGCCCCCCCTCTACAAGGTGAAGAAGGGCAAGACCGAAAAGTACTTGAAGGATGAGCGGGGCCTGGAGGAATTCCTCTTCCAGAAGGCCCTGGACGGGTGGGCCCTGACCCTACCTTCTGGCAAGGAGATCAAGGGCGCGGATCTGGTCCGGGAGCTGAAGAAATGGGGCGAGGTGGGCCAGCTCTACGCGAAGCTGGACCGCCGCGGCTACGCCCGGCCCCTGGTGGACGGCCTCCTGGCCTCCGGCCTTCTTGATGCGGACCGTTTCGAGAGCCGCGACAAGGTGACGGATCTGGCCAGGGCCTTGGAAAAGGCCAAGCTCGGCCAGACGGACGTGGACTCCACGGAGGAGATCGTCCTGGAAAACGAGACCATTCCGGCGGTTCATCGCCTGAAGCTGGTGCGCTTGCACCTTTCCCGGCCCATCAGCCTCTGGATCGATGGCCAGGTGGCCCATTGGGGCGAGTTCCGCCGCCTGGTGACCCTGCAGCAGGACCTTCACGCCTTCCTGGGCGGGGAACTGAAGCTGCGCCGCCTCAAGGAGGTCAAGGAACCCAAGGGCAAGGCCGCTCCCGTGGACGAGGCCCCGGAAGAAGGGGAAGAGGCCGCCGCCGAGCCCCCCAAACTGGGCAAGGAGATGACCTTCCAGACCCCGGAGGACCTGCTGGCCATGGTCATCGAGGAGGGCAAGCGCGGCCTCGGCATCCAGCGCTACAAAGGCCTGGGGGAGATGAACCCCGAGCAGCTCTGGGAGACCACCATGGACCCCGAGCGCCGCACCCTTCTGCAGGTGCGCGTGGATGATGGGGTGGAGGCGGACGAGATGTTCACCATTCTCATGGGAGACGCCGTCGAACCCCGCCGCCGCTTCATCGAAGGCAACGCCCTCCTGGCGGACAATATTGACGTGTGAAACCGCAGATTACGCCGATTACGCAGAGATAACTTCTTTGTTTTTAATCTGTGGAATCTGCGAAATCTGCGGTTCCAGTTCTTTTGTTCCACGTAGAACACCGAGTGCCCCATGACCCGAATTGAGCCCATCGAAATCGAAAAGGAAATGCGGAAGTCCTACCTGGACTACGCCATGTCCGTCATCGTCGGCCGAGCCCTGCCGGACGTGCGGGACGGCCTGAAGCCCGTGCACCGCCGCGTCCTCTTCGCCATGAAGGAGGCCAGCAACGACTGGAACCGCGCCTACAAGAAGTCCGCCCGCACCGTGGGCGACGTGATGGGTAAGTACCATCCCCACGGGGACGCGGCCATCTACGACACCCTCGTCCGCATGGCCCAGCCCTTCTCCATGCGCCACGTGCTGGTGGACGGCCAGGGCAATTTCGGATCCATCGACGGCGATAGCCCTGCGGCCATGCGCTACACCGAGGCCCGGCTCTCCCGTCTGGGTTCGGACATGATGGCGGACATCGACCAGGAGACCGTGGATTTCGGTCCCAACTACGACTCCAGCATGCAGGAACCCCTGGTGCTGCCCACCCGCCTCCCCAATCTGCTGGTCAATGGGTCCCAGGGCATCGCCGTGGGCATGGCCACGAGCATTCCCCCCCACAACCTCAAGGAGTGCTGCCTGGCCCTCGTGGCCCTCATCGAGAACCCCGCCCTCGGCGTGGACGAGCTGATGAACTACGTGCAGGGCCCGGACTTCCCCGGCGGCGGCACGATGCTGGGCCGGGAGGGGGTCGTGGAGGCCTACCGCACGGGCCGCGGGCGCTGCGTGGTGCGCGCCAAGAGCCACGTGGAGCAGATCCGCAGGGCCGGGGACCGGGAGCAGCTGGTGTTCACGGAGCTGCCCTACCAGGTGAACAAGGCCAGCCTCATCGAAAAGATCGCGGAGCTGGTGCGGGACAAGAAGATCGACGGCATCTCGGATCTGCGGGACGAAAGCGATCGCGAGGGCATCCGCCTGGTGGTGGAACTGAAGAAGAACGAGCCCTCGGACATCGTCCTGAACCAGCTCTACCAGCAGACCCAGCTCCAGAACTCCTTCCCCATCACCATGCTGACCATCGTCAACGGCCAGCCCCGCATCTGCACCTTGAAGGAGATCCTTCAGGAGTTCATCGGCTTCCGGCGGGAGGTCGTCACCCGCCGCACCATGTTCCAGCTGAGGAAGGCGGAGGAGCGGCACCACGTGCTGCTGGGCCTCAAGATCGCCCTCGACTTCCTGGACGCGGTCATCAAGCTCATCCGGGCCGCCAAAAACCCCGAGGAGGCCAAGACGGGCCTCATGGAAGGCGCCTTTGCCTCCGCGGCGGAGCTCAAGAAGAGGCCGGAGCTCTGCCTCTCCGCCATCCAGGCCCAGGCCATCCTGGACATGCGCCTCCAGCGCCTCACGGGCCTGGAGCGGGAGAAGATCCTCGAAGAGCTGGCGGAGCTGGAAAAGACCATCGCCCACCTCACGTCCATCCTGGAGAGCGAGGCCCTTCTGCTGGGGGTCATCAAGACCGAATTCCAGCAGATGATCGACCAGTACGGCGAGGACCGCCGCACGGAGATCGTGGGCTTCTCCGGCGAGATCCGCATGGAGGACGTGGTCCCCGACGAGCCCATGGTCGTGACCATGTCCAAGGCGGGCTACATCAAGCGCACGGAAATGGTGGCCTACCGGCGGCAAAAGCGGGGCGGCAAGGGCAAGGTGGGCATGAAGACGAAGGACGAGGATTTCGTCGAGCAGCTCTTCATGACCATGGCCCACGACACGCTGCTGGCCTTCACGGACCGGGGCTACGTCTACGCCCTCAAGGTCTACGACCTGCCGGAGGCCGCCGCCAGCACCCGGGGCAAGCACATCAAGAACCTCATCCAGCTCAAGGACGGGGAGAACGTCGTCACCCTGCTGACCGTCAGGGAATTCTCAGAAGGCGAATGTTTGGTCTTCGCCACCAGCGACGGCACCGTCAAGCGCACGGCCCTGAACCTCTACCAGAACATCCGCTCCAACGGCCTCATCGCCCTCAACATCGAGGACGGCAATAGCCTGGTGGCGGTGCGCCGCTCCAACGGGGCCCAGCAGATCCTCCTGGCCACGGCCCAGGGCAAGGCCATCCGCTTCCCGGAGGAGGACGTGCGTTCCGTCGGCCGCGTGGCCACGGGCGTGCGGGGCATGCGCCTGGCCGCCGGGGACCGCATCGTGGACATGGAAGTGGCGGACGCCCTGCCGGACGTGCCCGAAGGGGCCGTGGTGGCGGATACGGACGAGGCCCAAAGCCACGGCATGCTGCTCACGGTCACGGAAAAGGGTTACGGCAAGCGCAGCCTGCTCCAGGACTACCGCCTCCAGGGGCGCGGCGGCACCGGCGTCATCAACATCCGCGCCGGCGTCCGCAATGGCCAGGTGGTCGGCTTCAAGCTGGTCAAGCCCGGGGAGGGCCTCCTGCTCATCAGCCAGGAGGGCATGGTCATCCGCTTCCTCATCGACGAGGTCCGCAAGACCGGCCGCGCCGCCCTGGGCGTGAAGCTGCTGAACCTGGGCAGCGAGCAGGACAAGGTGGTGGGCCTCGCCAAGATCGATGCCGACGCCATGGCTCTGGACGAGGAGGACGACCTGGTGGACGCCCCCGCCGCCACGCCGGGCCCCGACGAGGCCGGCGAGCAGCCGAAGCTGGAACTGTAATTCGGAGGAGCGTCCCAAGCGCTTCATGGCCCCGGAATCCCGGGGCCTTTTCATGCTTCCGACCACAATCGGCCGAAAAACCGGGCGGGAAGCAGGATTCGCGCAAATGCCCGTTTGGCTGTGCGTAAAGCGCATCCAGAAGCGATCTGCAAAAAGCGCGGATGGAGGGCGATTACAGGTAGTCGGCCCAGTCTCCCTGGGGCAGCTCCACCCCCTCCCGCTCCAGACGGGCCAGGCGCTCCGGCGGGAAGACGTAGACCCAGGCGGCATAGGTCTGGCCGCTGGCCAGGAGGAAGGGTAGGAGGCGGCGTTCGAAGCGATCCTCGGCCACCCCCTCCAGCTGGTCCAGGTCCCCGAGGGCGGCCTCGAGGTCCCCCTCGTTCTCGTAGCCCACGAAGTCCCCCGCCGTCCAACCGGGTCCCGGGGGCAGGGCCTCGGGCACGGGGCCCGCCACCAGGGCAGGGAAGCCGGCCTCCGGCAGATGGAAGAGCTGGCCGGGGACCCAGGCGCGGCTCAGGCCTTCGGGATGCGTGCGCTGCAGCCAGGCGTGGTCCCGCCCCCCCTCCCGCAGGGTGCCGTAGACGAAGAGGCCGTCGGCGTCCACGCTCAGGGCGCGTCCACCCGCACCAGGTGGAAGCCCTGCAGGATATCGCTGCCGATGACCATCTTGCCGTCGGGGAAGGGGTAGACTCCCCAGCAGCCGTTGAGATCCGGCCCCCCCATGGGGCTGGTGTCGTAGCGGGCGGCCATGACCGGGGTCTGGCGGTTGCTGACATCCACCACCACGACCCCTTCGCTGTAATGGCTGAAGAAGATGCGGTCCCCCTGCCAGATGGCGTTGTGGGGGGTACCCGTGCCCTGCTTGAACTGGGCCACCTGGATGGGGGCGGCGCTCCCGTTCAGGCGCCAGATGCGGGCGGGCAGGCCGTTGGGGATCTCCTCCGTGGTCACCACGTGGGTGCCGTCGGGGCTGGGCCAGATGTTGTGCGCGAAATGACCCGGTTCCACCTCCCAGCGCAGCACGAGGGAAGGGTGCATGGGGTCCCGCACGTCCCACATGGAGTAGCTGGAATGGGTGCCTTCGGCCACGTAGCAGTAGCCGTTCCGGGCCGTCATGTCGTGGACGTAGACGCTCTGGTTGAAGGTGGTGAGGTAGGAGGGATCCTCGGGACTGGCCAGGCTGTAGATGTCCACGGAGCCGTCGGTGGGGCTGTACCTCCCCAAGGAATCCTCGGGATCGTAGGCCGCGGCGGTGGGGGCCGGGTTGCTGGAGTAGCGCTGGAGGAACAGCAGGCCCCGGTCCGGATCGATGTCGAGGGTGTGGGCGTTCAGACGGCCGTCCTGGGGCGTCACGGCCTTCACGAAGCGTACGCTGGCGGGTAGGCCCGCCAGGTCCAGGATCATGATCCCGCCCCGCACATCGGTCTGTTCGGACACGATGTAGGCGTAGTGGCCGTAGGTGCGCATTTCGCGCCAGTAGACGCAGGGGGAGGGGGTGTTGGTGGGGCCCGCCACCTCCTCCAAGACCCGCGGCTGGGCCGGGTCCCGGGGGTCCCCCACCAGGATGCCCCGGGCGGTGCTCCTGAGGCCGTAACGGGCGCCGCTCTGGGCGGTGTAGCCCCAGCAGCCCGCCACCCCGGTACGGGGAACGCGGGACATCAGGGTGGCCCGCGTCGCCGCAGGGTTCGTGGGCGTCGGCGTGGGGGCCAGCGCATCCCCCCCGCCGCCGCAGCGCAGAAGCAGCAGCGAACCCAGGAGGAGGGGGAGGAGGCGCATGGTCACTCCGGGATGGGGAAGCGGGAGCTGAGGGCGAAGACCTCGGCCTGGATGCGGGCCAGTGCCTCGGGGCTATCCTTTTCAAGGAGGGCCCGGTCGATCCACCCGGCGATCTCCACCATTTCGCCTTCGCGCAGGCCCCGGGATGTGAGGGCGGGGGTGCCCAGGCGGATGCCGCTGGGCTTGAGGGGCGGATTGGGGTCGAAGGGGATGCCGTTCTTGTTCACCGTGAGACCCGCCTCGTCCAGGGCCTTTTCCGCCTGGCTGCCCAGGATGCCCTTTTCGAAGACGTCCACCAGCATCAGGTGGTTGTCGGTGCCGCCGCTGATGATGCGCCAGCCCCGCTCCATCAGGGCCCCGGCCAGGGCCCGGGCATTGGCCACCACCTGGCCGGAATAGGTCTTGAACTCCGGTTTCAGGGCCTCGGCGAAGGCCACGGCCTTGGCGGCGATGACGTGCATCAGGGGGCCCCCCTGGATGCCCGGGAAGAGGGCTCGATCCAAGTCCTTGGCGTATTTTTCCTGACAGAGGACGAGGCCGCCTCGGGGGCCGCGCAGGGTCTTGTGGGTGGTCGTGGTGACGAAGTCCGCGTGGGGCACGGGGCTGGGGTGGTGCCCCGTGGCCACCAGGCCCGCGAAGTGGGCCATGTCCACCATTAGGAGGGCGCCCACCTCGTCGGCGATCTGGCGGAAGGCGGGGAAGTCGAAGGTGCGGGGATAGGCGCTGGCGCCGGCCACGATCATCCGGGGACGGTGCTCTTGGGCCAGGCGCCGGACCTCGTCCATGTCCACCCGCTCGTCCTCCCGGCGCACGTGGTAGCCCACGAAGTTGTAGAGGACGCCCGAACTGTTGAGGGGGTGGCCGTGGGTGAGGTGGCCCCCGTGGGCCAGATCCAGGCCCAGCACCGTGTCCCCGGGCTTGAGCATGGCGAAGTACACCGCCATGTTGGCCTGGGCGCCGCTATGGGGCTGCACGTTGGCGTGCTCGGCGCCGAAGAGCTGCTTCGCCCGCTCCCGGGCCAGGTTCTCCACGGTGTCCACGTGGGCGCAGCCCCCGTAATAGCGGCGGCCGGGGTAGCCTTCGGCGTACTTGTTGGTGAAGTGGCTGCCCATGGCCTGCATGACGGCCACCGAGGCGTAGTTTTCCGAGGCGATGAGCTCCAGGTGGTGGCGCTGCCGGCCGATTTCGGCCTCCAGGGCCGCGTACACGGCCGCGTCGGCGGATTTCAGGACCTCGTACATGGGCGACTCCGGAAACCCTGGATTTTCTCATAGATGGCTCTCCCGGCGAAGCTTGTTCCATGTGGAACAGGCCTCGGAGACCCTTGGTATTGCTGGCACACTAAGGGGATGGCGACGAATTTCCTTCCCCCCCCTGAGGACCCCGCCCTCGAGCGCTTCGAGCATCCCCTGGCTCAGCGCTACGCCAGCAAGGCCATGGTGCGCCTGCTCTCCCCCCTCTACCGCCAGCGGGTCTGGCGGCGGCTCTGGATCGCCTTGGCGGAAAGCGAGCGGGAGCTGGGCTTGGGCATCACCGAGGCCCAGATCGCGGAGATGCGGGCCACCCAGGACGCGGTGGATCTGGAGCTCATCGCCAGCCACGAGGCCGCCCTGCGCCACGACGTGATGGCCGCCATCCACGCCTGGGGGGAGCAGGCTCCCGCCGCGCGCCCCATCATTCATTTGGGCGCAACGTCTTGTTTTGTGACTGATAATGGTGATTTATTGATATGCCACGAGGCTTTGAGGTTGATCCGCCGCCGCCTGCAGGACGTGGTGGCCGCGCTGGCGGTTTTCGCGGACCGCTGGCAGGACCAGCCCACCCTGGGGTTCACGCACTTCCAGCCCGCCCAGCCCACCACCGTCGGCAAGCGGGCCAGCCTCTGGATCCAGGATCTTTTGCTGGATCTGCAGGACCTGGATCACCTCATGGCCACAACGCCGGTACGCGGCGTGAAGGGGACGACTGGAACACAAGCGAGTTTTCTTGAGTTATTCGAAAACGATGGCGAAAAGGTGGTCGAGCTTGAACGTCGTTTCTGCGCCAAGGTGGGGTTTTCTGCCATTCCGGTGAGCGGCCAGACCGCCACCCGCAAGTTGGAGGACCGCATCGGCCAGGTGCTTTCGGGCCTCGCGGCCAGCGCTTCCAAGTTCGCCTGCGATCTGCGCCTGCTCCAGCACCTCAAGGAGGTGGAGGAACCCTTCGAGAAGCAGCAGATCGGCTCCTCCGCCATGCCCTACAAGCGCAACCCCATGCGCAGCGAGCGCATCAACAGCCTCGCGCGCTTCGTGCTCGGCCTCATGCCCTCCACCTACCAGACCAGCGCCACCCAGTGGATGGAGCGCACCCTCGATGATAGCGCCCACCGGCGCCTCACCATCTCCCAGGGGCTGCTGGCGATCGATGCCATCCTGGTGCTCTACAAGAACGTGGCCTCGGGCCTGGTGGTGTACCCGAAGATGATCGAGGCCCGGCTCCAGCAGGAGCTGCCCTTCATGGCCGCGGAGGTGCTGCTGATGGAGGCCGTCAAGCGGGGCGGGGACCGCCAGGACCTCCACGAAAGGTTCCGGGTGGCGGCCCTGGAGGCGGGTCGGCGCATCAAGCAGGAAGGGGCCCCCAACGCCCTGCTGGCCCTTCTGGCGGAGGATCCGGCCTGGGGCATGACCGAAGCGGAGCTGCGCGGGCTCCTGGACGCGGGCCGCTTCACCGGCTGCGCCGGGGACCAGGTGCGCCGCTTCCTGGCGGGGGAGGTGGCCCAGGCCCTAAAAGGCCACCAGATCGCCGAAACCGCGGAAATCCGGGTCTGAAGCCACGGATTTTGGCGCTTAATTTGCGGTTTCAGGTCTTTAGCCTTGGAGGATGAGCATGCTGAAACTCGCCGTCGTCGGCGCCCAGACCCTGGTGGGCCGTGAACTGGTCTCCGCCCTGGAACCCCAGGACTGCTCGGTCCTGCCCCTGGCCACGGGTCCCATGAGCCGGGCGGACGAGGAGGACGACATCGTGGTGTTCGCGCCGGAGCCGGCCCTGCTGGAGGGCCTGGACGTGGCCATCCTGGTGGATTCCCCCCAGGACCCCGACCTGCTGGAGGCCTTTCCGGGGCGCGTGCTGGACCTGCGGGAGGGGGCCGACGCCAAGCTGGACCCCATGCCCCTTTCGGGCGCGTGGCCCGCCGGGACGATGAAGCTGCGCGGCCGCGGCGCCCTGGAACAGGTGCTGGCCCTCCTGCCCCAGCTGGTGGGGGGGGTGGGCGAGGTGTCCGGCACCCACCTCAAGAGCGTGGCGGCCCTCGGGGACCGCGGGCTGGAGGCCCTTCTGCAGCAGACGGCGGAGGTGCTCCAGGGGGAGGACCCGGACATCGAGGCCCTGGGCTACCGTGCCGCCTTCGAGGTGATTCCCCAGGTGGCTCGGGGCTCCCTGATGGAGGTGAGGGTGCCGGTCTTCCACGGGGACCTGCTGATCCTCCACCTGCGGGCGGCGGAGGGCCGCAGCTTGGCGAAGATGGAGGCCCCCGCCGGCGTGCGCTGGGCCGAGGCGCCCCCCAGCTCCCGGGAGGTGGCGGTCAGTTCGGAGCTCCTGGCCCACCTGAGCCTGAACCCGGAGGCTACGGGGGGCATGCTCACGCTGGGTTTCGACCCCATCCTGTGGGGGACCCTCCGCCCGACCCTCCGGGTGCTGGGGCTCTGAGGCGCCCGTGGCCCGCAAACTCGACGAAGCCCAGGGTAGGGGGGACTTCTTCAAGTCCCTGGGGACCCTTTTCGGCGGCTTCATCGCGGACCAGCTGGAGGAGGCCATCACCCAGGTGAACCCCAAGGCCCTCCGCCCCCCGGGGGCCCTGGACGAATTCGAATTCCTCACCGAATGCACCCGCTGCGGGAAGTGCATCGAGGCCTGCCCCCAGCAGACCCTGGTGAAGGGCAGGGCGGAGAAGGGCCTGGGCCTCGGCGCCCCCACCTTCGACCCCCGGGCCATGCCCTGCTTTTTGTGCACGGAGCTGCCCTGCATCCCGGTCTGCGAGGACGAGGCCCTGATCTGGCCCCGGCGGACCCTGGCCTCCGGGGAGGTGGTGGAAGGCCCGCGGGCCGTGAAGATCGGCACCGCCAAGGTGCTGCCCGCCCTCTGCCTCACCTACGCCCAGGAGGAACGTCCCGCTCAGGCCTGCCGTACCTGCGTGGACCGCTGCCCCTACCCGGGCCTGGCCATCCGCATCGGGGAGGGGGCCGAGGGCGTGCCTCCTCATCCCGAGGTGATCGCCGACGTGTGCACGGGCTGCGGGCTCTGCGTCTTCGGCTGCCCCACGCCGGAGCCCGCCATCGTCGTCGAGCCCCGTTAGGCCCCGGCCGGCCCGTTGCAGGGCCGCGGCGGCGATGCCATGATGGCCCTCCCTCCGAGAGCCCATGTCCAATCCCCGTTCCATCGGCACCACCCCCCTCCGCCGCGAAGGCCGGGCCAAGCTCACGGGCGCGGCGACCTACACCGACGACCTGAGCCTGCCGGGCATGATCCACGGCGCCACGGTCCGCAGCCCCGTGGGCAGGGGCCTCCTTCGGGGCATCCACTTCGAGGAGGGCATCCCCTGGGAGGAATTCACCCTCGTCACCGCGAGGGACATCGACGGGCATAACCGGGTGGCGGTCATCGAGCTGGACCAGCCCTTCCTGGTGGAGGAGCGCATCAACCACCCGGAGGAGCCGGTGCTGCTCCTGGCGCACCCGGACAAGGAGCTGCTGGCCCTGGCCCGCAGCAAGGTGCGCTTGGACATCGAAGAGCTTCCCCCCGTGCTGACGATCCAGGAGGCCCTGGAGGGCCGCGAGATCGTCTGGGGCGAGGACAACGTCCTCAAGGAACTCCGCATCGAGAAGG
>CAYSXG010000037.1:0-6206 GCA_964434895.1 uncultured Solibacteraceae bacterium
GTCTCGCCGGACGGCCGATCGATCCTCGCCCGGGGACCGGACGGCCGCATGGCCCAGGCGCGAAAGGCGGCCCTGGAGCTGGAGTACGAGCTGGGCCCCCGGATGGTGCTGAGGGGAAGGCTGTCCCTCAGCCGCACGGCGCACCTGGCCTATTGGATCAACCTGAACCTCGCCCAGGAGGACGAGGCGGGCCGCGTGGTTCCTGGAGCCTTCTACGCCGACGGCTATCCCACCCGCTGCAACCGTTTTGCCCATCGGGGGGAGGACCGCCCGGGCTTCGCCCTCATCCGGGGGCGTCGGGTGGACTTCCCGAAGGCCGGGGACGTCTACCTCTCCACCCATGGGGGCCGGGCCGCCTGCGACGCCCTCAGCCTGGAGCTGCACCGCCGGGCGGAGCGGGGCTTCGGCTTCCTGATCCAGGCCACCCTGTCCAAGGCCGAGGACATGAACACCAATGAGCATTCCATCGATATCGGGACGCGGTCCGTCATCGCCGATCCCGCAGATCCCGGAGAGGCCTGGGCCCCTTCGGACTACGACCAGCGCTTCCGCTTCCACGCGACGCTGGATTGGGTCCATCCCTCCGGTCTTCGGGCCTCCTTGACCGGACGTTACGAGAGCCCGCTTCCCATCACGGCCCGAGACACCCAGGACCTCAACGGCGACGGCCTGTACAACGACCCTTCGCCCGGATGGGGGGGCAGGAATGGCCGGAGGCTGCGGGGAACGCGCTACCTGGACGCCCGCCTGACCCAGCGCCTGCCGTGGCTCCCGACCCGCTGGGGGGCGGAGGCCGTGCTGGAGGTCTACAACCTCCTCAACTGGGCCAATGCCCGGACCACCAACTTCTACGCCACGTCCATGGGGACGCCCCTGCCGGGCTTCGCGGCCACGAACCTGCCGGACCGCAATTCCCGCAGCCTGCGCGTGGGCCTGCAGGTGACGTGGTGATTTAGCGCAGGGGGAAGGAGACGGTGATCCATCCCTCCCGGGGCCTTCCGTCCCGGATCTCGGGCCGGAAGCTGCTGCGCTGGACCGCCTCCCTCAGGGGCATCTCGAGATCCGCGGGTACGGGGCCCTGGGGGCGGATATCGGTGGGGTGGCCCTGGGCGTCGAGGTGCACCAGGGCGGTCAGGGTGGGGCCCTCGGGCCGGGTCCGTAGGCGGTCCAGCTGCTCGGGGCTCACGGCGAGGGGGCGCAGCCGGAGCACCCCGACGGGACCGTCGCCCACCGGGGAGTTCTCCGGGGCCTGGGGGGCCCGGGCGAAGCGGTAGGTCACCCGGAGCCAGCTTTCGATGGGCTCCCCGTCGGAGGTGGCCGGAGCGTAGCGGCTGGCGAGGGCCGCTTCGATGGCCCGGTCCCGGAAGGGGGCGGGCAGGTCGGGCCCCACGCGGCCCTCCAGGGGCCTTCCCCGGGCGTCCAGGCGCACGTCCACCGGCACGTCCAAGGGACTCGGCAGGGGGGTCGTGTTGGGTGGGTAGGCGGGAATGGCTTTTTCGACGAGGAGGGCCGGTCGATCGACGCCCTCGGCCTTCGTTGGGGGGCTGAGGGATCGCTCGCGGGATCGCGGGACCGGCTTTTCGTGGGGGGGCGGGACCTGGGCTCCGAGGCGGGCCTCCAGTCGCTCCAAGGCCTCCCGATGGCCTCGCAGGGAGGCTCGAACGGCCTCGATCTCCTGGGTCCAGCGCGCCCTCTCCTCGGCGCTTCGGGCCTCGGCGAGGCGGGACTCGAGGGCCGCGAGGCGCTCCGTATCCCGTTGGAGGGCGGCGCGCAGGTCTTGGATCTCGCTCCACGGGGGAGGGGCCGCGGCGGTACGCGGGGGCCGGCTCAGGCCGACCCCGAGGAGCCCGAGGGCCAAGCCGGCCGACAGGATCAGGGCCAGGCGCTTCCGGACCCGGCTCGGGCCGGGAGGCGTCCTCGACCCCAGCCAGGCCCGAAGGGCGGCCGCGAAGTCCGCGGCGCTGGCGTAGCGGGGCCCCTCCCCCAGGCAGAGGGCTCGGTGGACGATCTCCCCAAGATCGGGGGGCACCTGGGGGTTGAGCTGGTGCAGGGGAGGGCGGGGCTCCGGCGGGACCTCGGCGCGCTGGAGGCTGGAAGGGCCCGCCGCGGAAGGGAAACCCCCCAACAGGGTGTAGGCCATTTCCCCCAGGGCCCAGATATCCCCCGGATGGGCTTGGCCCGCATCGAGGCCGAGCCGGGCCTGGCCGAAATCCAGGATGCAGGGCCGATGACCGCCTCCGGGCCGGGCCTCCAGCAGGACGTTGTTGGCCTTCAGGTCCCGGTGGGCCAGGCCTAGGCGATGACCGTGGTCCACGGCCTCGGCCAGCTCCGCCAGCACCTCCACCAGCTCTTCCAGCCCCAGATCCCGGGCCCTTTCGTCCAAGGGGCGGCCATCGATGAATTGCATGGCGATGTAGGGGCGTCCCTCCCGGCTTCCCACCTCGTAAATCCGGCAGAAATTCGGGTGGTCCACGTGGGCCTGGGCCTTGGCTTCCTCCCTCAGGCTCGAAAGGCGTTCGGGGGCCTGGGCGTGGAGGAACTTGAGGGCCACCGGCCGATCCAGCTCCCGGTCCCGCACCTTGAATACGAGGCCGAAGAAACCCTCTCCCAGGTAGCCCATGGGCTCGTATCGGTCCCATTCGGGGAAGGGGAAGTCCGGGAGGTCCTCGGGTGCACCGGAGGGGAAAGATTCGACGGGGGGAGTATCCACGGGGCTCTTGGACCACCCTAGCACGGGCCCGGGTGGACCTATAGAAGGGGTGGAATTGGGCCCTTGAGAGATCAAAGAAACCCGTGTTGTACGTCTCGATTAATTTTATAACATGAAATAAAAATCTTGAATTTATGTTGACAAGCGAGACTATTGTCTCAAGCATTGTGTACCTCGAGGTCGAGCCTTTATTTCCAATCCTTCTCACCACTACCTCCCTCCCTTCACATCGAGGTCCCCATGTCTACCCGACGAAACACGCCCCTCAGGGGCCTAGCCGCCGCCCTGGTGGTGAGCTGCATTACCGCTGCAGCTCCGGCCGCGGCCCAGACCGCCCAGGTTCGCTACGCTGCGCAGACCGAGTACACCTACAGTGCGGACCTGACCTTCACTCAGCGTCAAAGCGTAGCCAGCACGAGTTCTACGTCGCCAGCTTCCGCGACCTCGACCCAGGCGCTCCGGCTTCAGGGCACGTTCCAGATTTCGCCCGTCTCCGTGGACGTCGTTAGTGGCACCACGGTGCTCAGGCTCACGATTCCGGGGCAGTTCCAAGTCTTCCAGGGCGATGGAAGTGGAACTTGGACCCCGCTGAGTGCGGACGCTGGCGGCCTCCAGGGCGACTACCTCCTCGAGCAGGCGGCCAATGGCCAGGTTCTTTCCGTGGGCTTCCAACCCCTGGCCGGGACAACGGACGCACGGACCCTCATGGCCCGCAACACCATTAAGGGGCTGGCGGGCCTCCTGGACTTCCGCCTGGCGGCCTCCGGATCCCCCCTGGCGGCCCTCTGCACGGACGTGATGGGTCAATACAACGCCACCTTCACGCGCACTTCCCCTACCCAAATCCAGGTGGTCAAGTCCAGCTACGCATCTTTGGCCCCTGGCCTGGGCCTCTACCGGCTGGACGGAGGCACCCCCACGCCCGTCGTGGAGGGCACCCTGGCCGCGAGTGGTCAGAGTCTTATCACCTTGGACGCGAGCAATACCCTCGTCGCGCGCAGTATCGACCACGAAACCGTCCAGTTGGTGCCTACGGAGGGGGCCTATCCAGACCCAGCCAACTCTCTTACGCAGGTGCAGGATGGCGGTTCCTTCACGGCCTCCAATAGCCTATGGGCCACCATGAGTGGCGACGTGACCCTCGTGAGCAAGGTCAGCGCCACCAGCACTACCTGGGTCGCCTCCGCCTTCAGCGACAAGCAGAGCCTCCAGGGCGTAGTGCTGCCGGCCCAGGCCATGCCGTCCACGCCCGCGACGCTTGCCCGGGCTGAGGCACGCGTAAAGGAAGGCCTCCTCAAAATCCAGGACCCGGCCACCCAGTTCCAAGGCGAGATGCTGGTGGCCCGGGGCCTCCGCCAGGGTGCCTCATTGCAGGCGGTGCGGGACCAGATCCTCGATCCCCGGGCCGACCTAAGGGTTGCCCGCGGCCTGGCCCAGGCCCTGGGCGGGTGCCGCCACGCCGAGGTCCGAGAGCTGGTACGCCAGGGCTTGGTACATCCCCGACTGCACGAGGGGGTGAAGGGCGCACTGTTGCAGGCTTTGATGGGCGCGCCGACGGTGGAGCCGGAGTTGGTGGACGCGGTGGAGAAGGCCGCGGGGGGGACCGGTTGGAGCGCGAAGGTGGCGTCCCACACCCTGGCCACCCTCGTCCCGGCCATCGGTAAGGACGATCCAGCCCGCGCCAAGCGCGTCGTGGCGGATTTGGCGGCCCAGCTTGAAGGCGCCAAGGGCGACGGGGAGCGAGCGGACCTGCTGACGCGCCTCTCCGCCACCCGCTCCATCCACGCAGCCCAGTCCCTCCAGGCCTACGCCCAGGACGCCGCCTCCCCTTTGGGTCGCATCGCAACCCGAGGCCTCCAGGACATCGCGGGCCACGTGGCCCCGGTCGGGGCCCCCGTTGTGGCGACACAGGACGCGGCGCAGCAGTCTATCTACCTGCCCGTGCTGACCCCTGATCACTTCTGCGACCTGTTTTCGACCTATTCCATCGCGGACTTCACCAGCCCGAAGAAGGCCACCATCGGCCCTCTCAGCCGGTCCCCCGGCTCGGATCTCATCGGTGGCATGGTGTGGGTCGGTGGCGGGGTGGGCGTCAACTACCCCGCAAAGAAGGGCGCCTTGGGCGTGGCCGGAGGCTTCCGCTTGAACCTCCTGGGAATGAAGATCCCCTTCATGGACGGAGAGGGCGTGGCCCTCTACGACTCCGCGACCCCAGCCAACGGTGGCATCTTCTGGGACTACCACATCCTGGGCATCCCCGGGGCCTTCCAGGTATTGCCCTGGCAGGACACGCCGGACGACCCCAATAACCCCTACTACACCCACGATTACCCGGTGCAGTTCTTTGATATGGACTCCGGCCCGATCCCCGTGGGGCCCTTCTTTGCCGACTTCCAGGCAGGAGTTGGCCTGGAGTCGGGGGTGGACTTCAAGTCCGAGCTCAGCCAGCCCCAGGATATGTATGCGGTACTGGCGCCCTGGTCCGGCATCTCCGCCTACGCCGAGGCCTCCATCGGCTGGTTCTGCGTCGACCTGGCCCTGGAGCTCAAGGGTCAGTTCCTCAAGACCTCCATCCCCATCCGGGCCGACATGGACATGCGCAGCCTCATGCACGAGGACGGGGCTCCGGGCTTCAGCTGGTGCCTGACTGAGGATCTCCAGGTGGTTCCCTGGTCCCTTCAGCTCATTGGCCGCTTCGACTACTGCATCGGCAGCGCTTCCAAGGTGCTCTGGTCCGACTCTGGCCGACCCGAGGTCTGGAACCTCAGCAACAACTGTGATCCCAAAGCCGACCTGGTGGTCAAGGACCTGATCTGGAGCCCCAACGACGACCCTGACGCCAGCAAGCCCATGGTGTTCACGGCCACCCTCGCGAACCTCACCAACGCTCGCACGAACCCGGCCCGGCCTCTGGTCGCGGCCATCCAGGTGGACGGCACCACCGTCGGTACCTTCACGGTGAAGGACGCGGCTGGTCAGCCGCGCCCCTTGGCCGGCGGGGAGGTTTACGCCGGACAGATTCTCTGGAATCCCACCGCCGGCACCCACACCGTCACGGCCGTAGTGAACGCCGTGGCCAGCAGTTCCCAGGTGTCCGAATCCGACTACAGCAACGATGCTCTGTCCAAGACCCTCACCGTGAAGCCCGTCTTGCCGGACCTTGTGGTTTCGGGTGTCCAGGTCACCCCGGGGGCCGGCGGCGCGACCCTAGCCGTCAACCTGGCGAACATGGGCCCCGGCCCGGACCCGGTCAACTGGGTCACGAGGCCCGGCCCTCGGAACCCCTCGCCCGCCTGTATGGGCTGTTCGAGGACCTGGCCCGTGAGGACGTTGCGCGCCTTGACCCGCACGAGCGTGGCCGCCCCGCGCGCCGAGGGCGTCTGCACGCTGTAGTCCGCGATGACGTAAGGCTGCCCCTCGACCAGGATCGACAGCCCCCTCTTGAAGTCGGCGGTCGTGATCACGTGCGTCCCGGGCGCTCCGGCAGCCTGTCGTT
>CAYSXG010000037.1:6216-11828 GCA_964434895.1 uncultured Solibacteraceae bacterium
GGCACCCGGCGGCGCGGGGCGCGGCACCCGGGCCGTACCCCGGGCGAACATGGCCCCCGGCCGGGACCCGGTCAACGGGGTAACGAGGCCCGGCCCTCGCAACATGGACGGTAGCACCAGGACCATTACCGTGGCGGTTCCGGCCCCGGTACCCTTCCAGGTGACGGCGAATGGCGTCGTGGTCTATCAGGGCTCCACCCTTCTCTCCAAAGCGGCCTCGGTGCCCGTCCCTGTCACGGCTGGGGGCCAGCCGGTTCAGTCCGTCAGTGTCACGGTAAACCCCGCCGGCGCCATCCAGGAGCGGAGCGCCCAGAACAACACGATGGCGAACATTAACGTCGCCCAGACGGACCAGCAGGTTCCGGTGGTGGTGCTCAGCGGCCCCACGCTCCAGGATCGCGTGGCCGAGGCTTGGCAATGGACGGCAGCCATTACCGAGGATGTGCGGTTGGATCGGGTGGATTGGTTTCTGGACGGCAGCCTCCTGGTCCGCAACCGCACCATCACCTCCCCGGGGAGCCAATCGCTCAGCCTCCCCGTCTACGTGGCAGGCCTCTCGGAGGGTGCCCACACGCTGCAGGTGACGGCCTACGACCAGGCCGGCCACGTCGGCACTTCGGCCTTGGCAAGTTTCACCGTGCGGCACCCAGACCTCACTCCCCCTAGGGTGAGCCTCGGCGCGGTAACGGACCTGAACGGCTTCTTCACCGTCAGCGCTACGGCGGTAGACGACCGTGATGGCGTGGACCACGTGGACTTCTACATGGATAAGGTCAAGGTGGCCACGGCCGCGGCGGCCCCCTACACGGTCCAGATCCCCAATACCGCCTCGGTCATTTTCGGCAGCCACTTCATGCACGCCGTGGCCTACGACAAGGCTGGCTTGGAGCCCGGCGGCGTGGCCAACCGGGCCGAGTCTCCGGCGGTGCTGTTCGAGAAGAGCACGGTCCTGGTTGAACAAGAGCCGAACGATGACATGGTCCACGCCAACCCGCTCTATGACTACTCGGACGGCATCCAGGGGTCCGCGAGCCTCAATGGCGATTCCGACTGGTTCAAGGTCCCCTGCACCCCCGGCACCAGCCTTACGATCAACGGCGGCATGCACACGAGCATCTATGACGCCGCAGGCGTCCTGCGCGCCGACAGCCTGCTTGGTGCTGATGACGGGAGCACCCTTCCTGCCGCGTTCATCAGCTGGAAGAACACTTCCGCTACGCCTTACGTCTATGTCTCCGTCAAAGGCCGGAATATCCTGCGCCGGAACCCTGTGACCATCGACGATCCCACGCCCACCTACACCTTGACTTATGCGGGCGGTCCCTACCGCCTGACCCTACGAAAGCAGTAGCCTGGATTCTGCACGCCCGAAGACCGCCAGCAGGTGGTCTTCGGGCGTTACGCGCACTCCAATCCTCTTCCATGAAAAGGGGGGCCGCCTGCCCGCTTCATTCGAGACGTCCATCATTGACTTCCGCGCAGTGACCGAGGCTTGCGATTTAAGTTAATTGTCTCGATTATATATTGGTAGGTGATAATTTTATCGAGCCTCTAAGAGGGCCTGATGGCACGTCGGAGCGATCCCCCGCCCAAACACTCTTCCCCGGAGCAGGCATGTCCCAGGAATCCACCCAGGCCCGCGGGATCCCCACGGCCAACCACAATTGGCCCCTCATGCGCCGGCTCATCGCCCTGCTGCGGAAGTCCTCCGTGGGCCTGACGCCTTCCACCTTGCTGGAGCTCATCGAGGAGGAAGGCGCGGATCCGGGAGACGAGGTCTCCCGGCGGGGGACCTACCAGCGCGTGCTGCGGGCCCTGCAGCAGCTGGAAAGCATGGGGCTGGTGGTCCGATCCGGCCGCCGCTACATCCTGGAGGGGGCGGTCCTCCAGGAGGAGCTTCGGCGCCAGGCCCGGCAGGCGGCCCAACGGGTCCTGGAGACCCCCTTCCTGACGGCGGATCCCGAGGAGATCCGGGGGGCCCTGGCCCAGGCGCTGCAGGAGCTGCTTCGGTCCGAAGGGAAAGAGAGTTGAAAATCTTGTTTTATATTGACAAACGAGATAATAGACTCAATATTTACCAGACTCGCCGGCCCATTCGTCCGTCCTTCCCGCGCTGCGTCGGGATGGGCCGGGCCCTGTCCGATTCCCCCGGCGCCCGCAGGTGAACCATGCCCCCACTTCCTTCGATGCCCAGTGACCCGATGGTCCTTCCGAGCCGGGGGGGATCTCTACTCGGGGCCCTGGGTCTGGTGCTGGGCCTCCTGGCCTGCGGCGGGGGCGGGGGCGGGGGGAAGGGCGGGGTGGAGGCGCCTCCCCTTGCGGCGAACGGCCCCGTCGATGCCTCCACGGCCCTGCTCTCGGAGCAAGAGAAGGCCAATGCCCTGGCCTTCGTGCGCCTTCAGGGCCTGGTGCGGCATTTTCACCCCAGCGACGAAGCCGCCGCCGCGGATTGGAAGGTGCTCTCAGCCGAAGGCATGCGGGCAGCCCTCCGGGCCGGCACGCCTTCGGAGCTGCGGGCCTCGCTGGAGGCCAGCTTCGCGCCCGTGGCCCCGACGGTGCAGGTCTTCTTCCAGCAGGATCCCCCGCCCCTGCCGCCGGCCCTGCGGCCCCCCGCCGGGGGATCCTCGCAGTTCATCCACTGGCGCCATCAGGGATGGGGATTCAACAACCTGAATCCCAACCCCTATTCCAGCGAGCGCCTGCGGGCCCCGACGGAGGCCGGCCTGCCTCCGGGCTGGGATGCCCCCTCCGCCCCCTTCGAGGCGGATTTGGGACAGGGTCTTCGGGCGCGGGTGCCCCTGACCCTCTACCTGGTCGTGGGGGCCACGGTGCCCGCGGCCACCGCCCAGGCGCCCTACAGGGCCTACAAGAACACCACGGCGGCCGATCGGCCCACTCGCCTGGCCACGGTGGGCCTGGCCTGGAACCTCTGGCAGCACCACTTCCCCTACTTCGAGCAGGTGGGCTGCGACTGGGGGGCGGCGCTGCCCAGGATCCTGGCAGAGGCCGCCCTGGCCTCGGGGGCTGCGGACCTGGGCCCCTGCCTCCAGCACCTCCTTCACGAACTGCAGGACGGGCACGGCAGCTGCTCCTTCCCGGAGGACCCCGGGGCCTCGAGGCCGGGCCTGGTGCTGGACTGGGTGGAGGACCGCTGGATCGTCGCGCGGCTCCCGGAGGGGCCCGTGGACGGGGTGCAGCTCGGGGACGAAATCTTGAGCGTGGACGGGCAGGACGTGGGGGTCTGCTGGGAGGCCTTTCAGCGGCGCCAGACGGGCAGTCCGGGGTGGATCCGGGACCGGGGCCGCCGGGAACTGCTGGCGGGACCCTCGGGGAGCTCCGTGGACCTGGCCCTCCGGCACGTGGACGGGAGCCTGGGAAGCGCGCGTCTGAGGCGCAGCGCGCCCAAGGGGAGCTTCCGCTCCCCGGCCCCGGAGGCCCGGGACGCGGTGGTCCGTGAGGTGGAGCCCGGGATCCTCTACGTGGATCTGGACCAGCTCACCGCCGACCAGTACCAGGCCAACCTGCCGCGCTTCCAGGCCGCCCGGGGTCTGGTCTGCGATCTGCGGGGCTACGTGGAGGCGGGGGCCTACAGCCTGATGGCCAACCTGCTCGACGGCCCCATCGGCGGCATCCGCCTTTCCACCCCGGTGGCCCTCCATCCGGATCGGCAGGGGCTGTCCTACCAAGAGGTTCAGTGGACCCTGGCTCCTCAGCCCCCACGGCTGGGGGCCCGGGCCGTTTTCCTCACGGACGGGCGCGCCATCAGCCAGGCCGAGAGCTTCCTGGGTTACGTGGAATGCGTCAAGGATCGCTATCCCCTGGTGGGAGCGCCCTCGGCCGGGGCGGACGGGAACGTGAGCGCCATGGACCTGCCCGGCGGCTTCCACGTCACTTTCACCGGCATGACCGTCCTGAAACCGGACGGCTCCCAGCTCTTCCTCCGGGGCTATACCCCCACCCATCCGACCTTCCGCACGGTGCGGGGAGTCGCCCAGGGGCGGGATGAACTGCTGGAAAAGGCCATCGCGCTTCTTCGCGCATCGGAGCAACCATGAAACCCATCCACGCCCTTCGGATCCTGGGGATCGTCTCGATCCTGGGTCTAGCGACGTCCTGCAGACAGGGGGGAGGCTCCGCCTCCGCCGGGGGTGAAACCTCCGGCCCGGTCTCCCTTCCACCCGATCCGAATCCCGTGGGTCCCATTCCTCCCAGCCCCGACTACGGGTCGGATCTGGACCGATCCTTCGGCATCGCCTCGGGCATCCTCGCCCGCATGCGGATGGAGGGCCCCGGCGGCTGCTGGGACTACCAGGACGAGAACGGCAAGGTCTCCCAGCCTGCCGCGGCCTATACGGGACAGGCGGGGGTGATCCTCTACCTGGCGCGGCTGCAGCGGGTCCGACCCCATCCGGAGATCGAGAAGGCTCTCGTGTTGGCGGGGCGCTGGCTGCAAGCCCAGCATCTGGGCCTGGGCCCTGGCCTCTACGAGGGGAGGGCCGGGGTCGGTTGGGCTTTCCTGGAGCTGTACGAGACCCTCGGGGATCGGAGCTGGCTGGACTCTGCCTTGGGCCTGGCGGCGGACGTGGCCGCGGACCGCACCGAGCTGGAGGCCTTTCCGGGCGACCTCGTCGCGGGCCATGGGGGGGAGGGGCTCTTCCTGCTCAAGGTCCATCGCGTCACCGGCGATGGCCGCTGGCTCCAGGCGGCCCGGACCAAGGCCGACGAGGTGCTTTCCAAGGCCGTCCCCGCAGGGCGGGGGATCAAGTTCCTGTCCCGCATCTCCTCCACGCAGACCGTCAGCTACGTGGGCTTCGCCCACGGCGCTGCGGGGATGGGCCACTACTTCTGCCGGCTTTCGGAGGCCTTGGGTGCCGAAGGGGCCCCCTACCTGCGGGCCGCGGAGGACGTCGCCGCATGGCTGCAGTCCATCGCCATCGAGGGCCCCACGGGCCTGAACTGGTACCGCCGGGAGCCGGACCAGACCAATCAGCAGCAGAACCAGTGGTGCCACGGCGCGCCGGGAATCGGCCTCTTCCTGGCGGAGCTCTACGCTCGGACCCGGAACCCCGCCTACCTGGATCTGGCCCGCCGCGCCGCGGCCACCTCCCAGACTCTGGGCCAATCCATGACCTGCCTTTGTCATGGCAGCACGGGCAACGCGCAGCTCTGCCTCCGGCTCTACCTCCTGACGGGAGAGGCCGCCTACCTGCAGCAGGCCCGGGAGGCGGGAAACCTTCTGTGGGTCTCTTGGGACCGTCGCTTCCACTACCCCAGCTGGATGGGCGATGACGGCTCCCCGACCCTCCACAACGTCAACCTGATGACTGGGGACGCGGGCCGGGCCCATTTCTTCCTGTCCTTGGCGGATCCGGCCCGCTGGCCCATGCCCTTCACCGAATGAGGCCCGGGACGGAAGGAAAAAACATTCGCCGGGACGGGCCTTCCAAGAATCCTTGTTCCCGCCAGCGACCGAGGTTAATCTGAAAGGCCACGGAGAGTTGCCGGAGTGGCCGAACGGGTTCGCCTGCTAAGCGAAAGTCTTGGTAATAACCGGGACCGGGGGTTCGAATCCCCCACTCTCCGCCAGAAGCGTCACCAAGTGGTTCAAAACA
>CAYSXG010000038.1:0-6714 GCA_964434895.1 uncultured Solibacteraceae bacterium
CATTTCCGATGGAAAAAAACCCGGGTGGGCGGAGTCCGTTACCGTTTCCAACGGGGATGTCTATATCGCGGGAGAGCGCATGAACGATGCCTCTCGCTGGGTCGCAACGGTCTGGAAGAATGGGACCCCTACGCTGCTTACGGACGGAAATAACAGCGCGTCGCTCCATTCCATTTGCGTATCGGGAAGCGATGTTTATGTGGGCGGCAATGAGATGATTAATGCGGTTAGAATCGCAAAGATATGGAAAAATGGGGTTCCTGTCTCTTTGACGGACGGGACCCATGAGGCCCAGGCTAATGGTGTGGCGGTTTCCGGGAAGGATGTCTACGTCGCCGGATATGAAGTGAATGGAGCGGGCAGGCCTGTGGCTAGGCTCTGGAAAAATGGTGCTTCCATCGCTCTCTCCGATGGAACCCAGGATGCCTATGCCTACTCTGTGTTTGTGTCGGGTGGGGACGTGTACGTCGCCGGAAGAGAAAAGTCTTCAACATCGAACCACTTCCAGGCCAAGATCTGGAAAAATGGTGTTCCTACGGCCGTCACGGATGGAACCCGCGATGCGAGTGCCAACTCCGTTTTCATATCCAGTGGCGATGTCTATGTTGGGGGAAGTGAATTCTCCCAGGCGGTTAATCTGCCCCATGCGATTCTGTGGAAAAATGGCGATTCCATTAAGCTGGCTTCTGATACTGACGGCAGCATTTCGACTGTAGCTTCTCTTTTTGTGGATGGAGGCGATGTTTATGCCTCAGGAACTGGGGGAGGCGCGGCCATTGTCTGGAAGAATGCCGTCCCTTCGGCGCTCATTCGAAATGTTGCCAACGCTGTCGCATATTCGGTCTATGTCGAACGCTTCTGACTGCCAGATTGGGAAGATCGCAGCCATCGTGTTGGGATTTCTCGGCCGGTGCGGGTCGGGGCTCCGCTCCGCACCCGGTAGGTATGAGGTTTTGGTTTGAGGACCACCGACTCCGCTGCGGGGCATGAGTACTCCCTGCCTTAAATCCCGTCGTCCGGACTCCCAGCTCCATACTGAGCTATCACCCAGGACTCCCCCCATGCCCCTTTGGGACCTGCACCTCCCCCTGGACCCCAGCCGGCCCGAACCCTTGTACCTGCAGGTGGTGGAGGGCATCGCCGCTCGCATTCGAAGCGGCGCGCTGCAGCCGGGCGCGCCGCTGCCGGGCTCCAGGGCCCTGTCCGAGCAGTGGGGCATCCATCGCAATACCGTCCTGGCGGCCTTCCGTGAACTGGTGGCGGAGGGATGGATCGAAACCAAGGTCGGAGGAGGCACCACCGTGAGCCTGAGTCCCCCCCTCGCCCACGACACCCGGACCCCGGCCCAGCGTCCCGCCGCGCGGCCCCAGGCGGTCACGCCTTCCAAACCCTTTCGGGTCCAGACGGGGCTCCCCGACGGGCGGCTGATCCCCACGGACGCCTTCGCGAGGGCCTACCGTTGGGCGTTGCGCATGGTGAACCGGGACGGCGGGCCTTCGGACGTCCTCGGCCCCCTGCGCCTGAGGCTGGCCCTGGTGGAGATGCTGGCCTACAGCCGGGGGCTTCGCGCGGACACCGAATCCCTCATGATCACCCCGGGGGGGAGTACCGCCCTGAGCCTGGTGGCCCAGGCCCTGCTGGAGCCGGGGGATGAGGTGGCGGTGGAGACCCCGGGCTATCCCGCGGGCTGGGACGTGCTTCGGCGCCACGGCGCCACGCTTTCCGCCGTCGCCGTCGATGAGGAAGGCTTGAACACGGAGGCCCTGGACCAGCTCTGCCGCCAGAAGCCCATCCGCGCCGTGTTCACCACCCCCCAGCGGCAGTATCCGACCACCGTTCCCATGGGTCCCGGCCGTCGCGAGGCCCTGATGAGCCTGGCCAAGCGGCACGGGTTCCTCATCCTCGAATACGATCACGACACCGAATTCCAGTTCGACGGACGTCCCCCCCTTCCTTTGGCCAGCCAAGGGGAGGTGCCCGTGGTCTTCGTGGGATCCCTCTCCAAGCTGCTCGCCCCGGGGATGCGTCTGGGGCTGATCCATGCGCCCCGGGACCTGATGCGGCGCCTGGCGGGGTCCCGGGAGGGCTTGGACCTGCCCGGGGACCCGGTGCTGGAATGGGCGGTCATCGATCTGCTGGAGAGCGGGGAGCTGCTCCGCCACCTCAACCGGACCCGGCGGGTCTATCAGGCGCGCAGGGACCATCTCGTCTCCGAGCTCGAGGCGGCCTTCCCCACGGGCCTTTCCTGCAAGGTGCCTTCGGGGGGGATGGCCCTGTGGCTGAAAACGCCTGGGGGTCTGGACGTGGATGAATGGTCCTCCCGGGCTGAGCGGGAGGGGGTCATCTTCCGCTCGGCTCGATCCTTCGATCTCACGAAGCGCTTCGCCCCCGCCGCCCGACTGGCCTTCGGCGCCCACGACGAAGGCGAACTCAGCGAAGTGGTAAGACGGCTGAAACAGTGCTACCCGGCGGGCTAGGGGAACCTTTCCGTTTTTTGAGGCATCCCTTTCGCACCACACCCAAAGGAGGACCCCATGCCCCGCGGAAAGGAGCGCCAGGTGACCTATGTCGTGGAGCGCCTTCCGGACGGGCGTTCCGTGGTCCGTGCCGTTCCGGTGGAGCGGGAGGAGAAGGCCCCGGCTCCCGAGGCGGATGGCCAGGTGGGCCAGTACCGGCGCACGGCCTGAGCCGACCCCGTCGAAAGTCTGGTTTTCCGGGCGGGGTGCACTCGGGGCGTGCCTTGGAAGGCCATGGGTGATCGAGACGGTTCGTGGCACGCCACGGGCCGGGGGTTCGGGGGCGCGGCCTGGCGCCCCCGAGGGGTGACAGCCCGTCCGCGCGAAGCGAGGCGGGCGCCCGAGGGGGCCATGCCCCCTGGGGAGTGCACCCCGCCGACTCCGTCAAATGCTGGTTTTCCGGGCGGGGTGCACTAGGCTGGGGGCATGCGCGAAACCCCCTTCGAGCTCGTCGCCTCCCACCACGTCCTGGCCTTCCACATCGGCGTGGCGGGAAACCTCTTCGGCGGCACCATGCTGTCCTGGGTGGACGAGGCGGCGGCCCTCTACGCGGATCGGGTGGCCCTCAACACCTTTGTCACCTACGAACTGGACAAGGTGCGCTTCCTGAGGCCCTGCCGCACCGCGGACGTGGTGGACCTCTTCGCCCGGGTGGTGGGGATGCGCGGTTCCGGTCTGGAAATCGAGGTGAAGGCGGTGCGGGTGAACCGGGAGGAGAATTCCCGGGAGCTGGTGCTCAGCACCCGGGCCGTCATGGTGGCCGTGGACCCCCAGGGGAAGAAGGCCCCCCTGCGGCTGCACCCGGACTACGAGGCCCTGCTGGGGAGCTGAAATTGGGACCTCGCAACGCGAGGTAGGTTAGACTGGGGGATCCCGATTGGAGGCCCCATGCGCCTTTGCCTGCCTGTCCTGGCCCTCTCCCTGGTCGCTTGCGGCCTCGGGGCGGAGGAGGCCAAGAAGCCCTGGTCCGTTTCCGAGGCCCACGGCCCCGTGAAGACCGTCGCCTTCGAAACCTCCGAAGGCACCTGGATGAGTTCGGACGTCCATCCGGACGGCAAGCGGATGGTCTTCAGCCTGCTGGGGGACCTCTACCTCCTGGACCTCGGGGGCGGGGAGGCCCGCCGCATCAGCTCCGGTCCGGCCATGGACCTGCAGCCCCGCTTCAGCCCCGACGGGCGCTGGATCGCCTTCGCCAGCGACCGGGGCGGCGCCGAGAACCTGTGGGTCTGCGACCTGGAGGGGCAGAACCTGCGCCAGATCACCTTCGAAAAGGAGCAGGTGGTCAACAGCCCGGCCTGGTCCCCGGACGGGGCCTACCTGGTGGGCCGCCGCCGCTTCACGGACCAGTCCAGCATCGGCCTCACGGAGTTCTGGCTCTACCACCTCAAGGGCGGGAAGGGCGTCCAGCTCACCAAGCGGGAGGCCCTGGGGGACGTGGCGGACCCGTCCTTTTCCAAGGACGGCCGCTACCTCTATTTCTCCGCCCGTCCGGGCCGCTACCGCTACGACAGCAACGTCAACGCCGGCATCTGGCAGATCCAGCGCCTGGACCGCTCCAACGGCCAGATCCTGCCGCTGACCTCGGAATTCGGCGGGGCGGCGGCCCCCGCCCTCAGCCCCGACGGAACCCGCATGGCCTACGTCCGGCGGGTGAGGGAGAAGACGCGGCTGGAGGTGATGGACCTGGCCACCGGGCGCAGCGCCCTCCTGGCCTCGGGCCTGGACCGGGACGAGCAGGAGGGCTTCGCCTTCCACGGCGTCTTTCCGGGCTACGGCTGGCTCCCGGACGGCTCCGGCCTGGTGGCCCCCGCCGAGGGGCGCTTCTGGCGCTTCGATCTGAGGGGGGGACGGACGCCTCTGCCCTTCACGGCCCAGGTGGAGCAGCAGGTCCACGAGGCCCTGCGCACCTCCCCGGCCATCGACACCGACCAGGTGCGGGCCCGGGTGCTGCGCTGGCCCGTGGAGTCCCCGGACGGCCGGTGGCTGGTCTTTTCGGCCTTGGGCCGGCTCTACGTCCAGGCCAAGGCCGGCGGCGAGCCGAAGCGCATCGGCGAGGGGACCGACGGCGCCAGCAGCCCCGCCTTCTCCGCCGACGGCACCCGCCTGGCCTTCGTCACCTGGAATGACCTGGAGGGGGGCCACGTGTGGAGCGCCCCCTTCGAGGAGGGCCGCCTGGGCGCGCCCAAGCGCCTCACGGAAACCCCCAGCCAGTACGCCAACCCGGCCTTCTCCCCGGACGGGAAGAAGGTGGCCTTCCTCAAGGGCAGCGGCACCGCCCTGAGGGCGGCGGACCTGGACGCGGAGCTCTGGCAGGAGGTGCACTGGGCCTCCACGGAAGGGGGCCCCAGCCACTACGTCTGCGGCACCCGGAACCGCGGGGACAACCGCCGCATGGCCCGCCCCCAGTTCAGTCCCGACGGCGGCCGCGTCTACTTCCTGGAGGACGAGCCGGCCTCCAAGCCCGGGGAGCTGGGCAAGTCCATCCTCGTCTCCTGGAAGCTGGACGGCACGGACCGCCAGGTGCCCCTGCGCTGGGCCCGGGCCGAGGAGGCGGTGATCTCGCCGGACTTCCAGTGGGTGGCCTTCAGCGAGCTCCACAACGCCTGGCTCACGGCCCTGCCGCCGGTGGGCGGGCAGACGGTGGACGTGGCCGAAGAGGGCCCGCTGCCCCTGGTCAAGCTCAGCACCGAGGGGGGGGAATGGATGGCCTGGGCGGAGAAGGGCCGCGTCCTCACCTGGATCTACGGTCCTGCCTACAGCCGCCTCTCCCTCGACAAGGCCTTCCGGCCCAAGGCCGAAGGCGACAAGGAGGAGAAGCTGCCCGTGGAGACCCGGGACATCCTCCTGGAGGTGCCGCGGGCCCGGCCCCGCGCCAAGGTGGCCTACGTGGGTGCCCGCATCGTCTCCCTGAAGGGGGACGAGGTCATCGAGAAGGGGGTGCTGGTGGTGGACGGCCACCGCATCGCCGCCGTGGGCCCCGAGGGGGCCGTGCCCCTGCCCGAAGGCGCCCAGGTGGTGGACCTGGCGGGCAAGACCCTCATCCCGGGCTTCTTCGACGAGCACGCCCACCTGCACTATTCCAGCCTCGACATCCTCCCCCAGCAGCCCTGGAAGTACCTGGCGAACCTGGCCTACGGCGTGACCTCCACCCACGATCCCAGCGCCTCCAACCACGAGGTCTTCACCCAGGGCGAGCGGGTGGCCGCGGGGCTCATGAAGGGTCCCCGGATCTTCTCCACGGGCTTCATCCTCTACGGGGCCGAGAACGCAGGCCGGGCGCAGATCAAGAGCCTGGACGACGCCCGGGCCCACGTGCGGCGCATGAAGGCCCTCGGCGCCTTCAGCGTGAAGTCCTACATGCAGCCCGCGCGGGAGCAGCGCCAGTGGATCATCCAGGCGGCCCGGGAGGAGGGGATGATGGTGGTGCCCGAAGGGGGGGGCAGCCTCGAATCCAACCTCAGCATGATCATGGACGGCCACACGACCATCGAGCACGCCCTGCCGGTCTCCCCCCTTCGCAAGGACGTGGTGACCCTCTTCGCCCGCAGCGGCACCGCCTACACGCCCACCCTGCTGGTGGCCTACGGGGGGCTCAGCGGCGAGAAGTGGTTCCACCAGCACTTCGAGCTCTGGAAGGACGAGCGGCTCCGCAGCTTCGTTCCCCAGTCCGTCCTGGACGTGCTGGGCCGCCGCCGCCTCATGGCCCCGGACACGGACTGGCACCACCTGGAGGTGGCGGCTTCGGCCAAGGACATCCTCGAGGCCGGGGGCCGCGTGAACCTGGGGGGCCACGGCCAGATGCAGGGCCTGGGACCCCATTGGGAGGTGTGGGCCTTCGTCCAGGCGGGCATGAGCCCCCTCCAGGCCCTGCGCGTGGCCTCCCTCCATCCGGCGGAGAGCCTGGGCCTGGCCAAGGACCTGGGTTCCCTGGAGGCGGGCAAGCTCGCGGACTTCATGATCCTCGACCGGAACCCCCTCGAGGACATCCACGCCACCACCTCCATTTCCGGCGTGGTGCAGAACGGCGTCCACTACCGGCCCGAGGAGCCCCACCCGGCCCGCCTCGACGGGGCCCCTGCCGGGGCGGGGCTGGCGGACGGGGACGCCCCGCGGGATCCGCGCTAACCGCCCCGTCCCTCTCGGACCCCCCACCGGCCCCCCCGGGCGGGTGGGGGCCCCCGCCCGGGCCGGGGCCCCC
>CAYSXG010000038.1:6724-11805 GCA_964434895.1 uncultured Solibacteraceae bacterium
CGGCCCCCAGGATCCGGTCGACGTGCGCGGCAACGCACACCACTTCGCGCACGGTGGGGTAGCGGGCCAATAGGGTAGCGGCGCGTTTGGGGCCCACCCGCGGCAAGGCCTGAACCAGGCCCATCTGGACCGCCCTCTTGCCTTGGGGTCGCCGTCCCGGGCGAAGGGCGCCCGTGGCATGACGCCGTAATTGGCGGGCGGCAAGAAGCACGAGCCGGGCGGTCTCATGACCGTCCTGGGCGCGTAGGACGGGGATGTTGTAGATGAGGGAAAGGGTCAGGAGGGCGCCTTGCAAGGCCTCCCGCCGCAGTCCCACGGCGGGCAGATCGGAGGGAGGGCCTTCGAGGATCAGGAGGCTCCTTTCACAGGCCGCGAGTCGCTCCGCTTGGCGGAAGAGGCGACCATCCACGATGGAGGCGGCGAAGTCCGCGAGTGTCTTCCGTTCCACCACGAGATTCCCGACCTGGTAGTCGCCGGTTCTGAGCCGGGTCCACTCGCAAAGGGTCTCCGGGTTCCCTGCCAAGGCCAGGGCGGCCACGGCGTTCCGTTCCCGGTCGTCCATCCGCACCCGGATGAGGCCTTCAGAACCATCCAACCCCATCGCGGACCTCCAGGAGGGCATGCGATGAGGAGCATAGTCCCAAACGGATTCGAAGCCTGAAAACCGCGGCTGAACCTGCTCCCTCAGCCGCCGGCCCTCTTCTCCTCCAGCTCCATCCATTCCAGCTCCAGCCCGTCCAGGTTCTCCTTGGCGCTGTCCCGCTCCCGGAGGGCCTGGTGGCCCGGGGCCTCGGCGCTGAGGAAGGCGGCGGGGTCCGCCAGGAGCGCGTCCAGCTCCGCCAGGCGGGCGTGGTAGGCCTCCATGGCCGCCTCCACCTCCGCCAGGCGGCGCTGCTCCTTCTGGCTGAGGCCGGGCTTGCGGGCCTTGGGTTCCGCCGCCTTCGGCGGCGCCTTGGGGGCCTCGGCCCGGGCCGGGGTCCGGGCGGGCGCCTCGGCGGCCCTCGCGGCCCGCAGGGACTTCACGGTGGTGGGGTTGCCTTCGTAGAGTTCCCACCGGGGGAAGCCGGAGCCGTTCCAGGCCAGGGTGTGGGTGGCCACCGTGTCCAGGAAGAAGCGGTCGTGGCTCACCAGCAGCAGGGTGCCCGGATAGTCCAGCAGGGCCTCCTCCAGGTTCTGCAAGGTGGGGATGTCCAGGTCGTTGGTGGGCTCGTCCAGCACCAGCAGGTCCGTGGGATGCAGCATGGTGCGGGCCAGCAGCAGGCGGTTGCGCTCGCCCCCGGAGAGGGTCGCGGCCGCGCGCTTCTGCTGGTCCACGGGGAAGCCGAAGCGGGTGAGGTAGACGTGGGCCAGCACGGTGCTCCCGCCCACCTGCACCACGGCGGCGCGGTCCGCCAGGTTGTCCAGGATGCTGGCCCCGCCGTCCAGCTCCCCCCGGCCCTGGCTGATGACCGCGAGGCTGGCCTTGGGCTGGCGGGCGAGCTCGCCGCCGGTGGGTTCCAGGTCCCCCAGCAGCAGCTTGAGCAGCGTGGACTTGCCGCAGCCGTTGGGCCCCAGCAGGGCCACCCGCATGCCCCGCTGCAGCACCAGGTCCAGGCCCTCCATGAGCTCCGGGCCGCCGGCGTAGGCGAAGCGCAGGGCCCGGACCGAGAGCAGGGCGTCGCTGCGGTTGCTCCCCCCGGAGAAGGAGAGCCTTTCGCGGGTCTCGGTGCGGGTGCGCTCGGCCACGTCGTCCTTCAGGTCCAGCACGTCCTGGATGCGCAGCTTGGACTTGCGGGTGCGGGCCTTGGCGCCCCGGCGCAGCCAGGCCATCTCCCGGCGCAGGCGGTTCTGCAGGTGGTCCGTGAGGCGGGCCTCGCGGAATTCGCGGTCCGCCTTTTCCAGCAGGTAGTCGCTGTAGCTGCCCTCGTAGACCGCCAGCCGGCCCTCCTCCAGCTCCACCATCTTGTCCACCACGGCGTCCAGCAGGTGGCGGTCGTGGGTGATGAGCAGCAGGGCCCCCTCGAAGGCCTCGAGCCAGGCTTCGAGCTTCTCCACCTGCTCGGGGTCCAGGTGGTTGGTGGGCTCGTCCAGGACCAGCACGTCGGGGTCCCGCAGCCAGGCCTGGGCCAGGGCCACCCGCTTGCGCCAGCCGCCGGAGAGGTCCGCCACCCGGGCCTCGGGATCGACGAGGCCCCAGGTGGTCATGGCCTCCTTGAGGCGCGGGGCCAGGTCCCACCCCATGGTGTGCAGGTGGTGCTCCAGGGCCTCCAGCTCGGCGTGCAGCTTGTCGGCCTTGGGGCCCTCGACCCCCTGCAGCTCCTCGTGGATGGCCATGTGGCGCTCCAGGAGAGCCCGGTGCTCCGCCAGGGCCGCTTCCAGCGCCTCGCGCACCGTGGCGCCTTCGGCGAACTCCGGTTCCTGGGAGAGCCGGGCCACGCGCAGGCCCTGGGTGAGGATCACCTCGCCGGAATCGGGCTGCTCGTCCCCGGAAAGCAGCTTGAAGAGGGTGCTCTTCCCGGCCCCGTTGCGGCCGATGAGTCCCACCTTCTCCCCCGCCTGGAGGCCGAAACTGAGCCCGTCCAGGATGGGACGGGCCCCGTAGGCCTTGCGGACGTTGACCAGGCTGAGGGCGATCGCCATGCGGGACTCCGAACCCTTCAGGTTCTCCCGCCGGGGCCGGGTCCGCAACCCGGCGATGGCGCAGCAGGGGCGTGGGCCGGGCGCCGAGGGCGCGAAAGGGGCTCGAAGGGGGAATTTCGCCTTGCCCCTTGGCCGGGGCCGCCCCACCTTTCAGGGGTTTTCGGGGTCTTCGGTTCCCGGGCACAGGGGGTGCGCTCTTGCAAGCGTCCCGACGCCTTTCGCTAAACAGCTTGTCCGCCTGGCCCCGCCGATGAAAGGCGGTGGGCGCCGCGGATGGCCACCGGCCGGGGGGATCCGATGGGCCGGGTTCCTGCTCGGGGTCGGGCTGGGCCTGGGATGCGCCTCCTCCTCCCGAGGCCCCGAGGGGCGGCCTCCTGCATCCACGGCCCTCCGGGCCGCGGATCCATCCGCCTCCTTCGGTCGGGACCCCCTCTCGTCGCCCCCTACGCCCTCCCCGCGCCTCCCCTTCCCCCAGCCGGGCTCCGGCCTCGTGTGGGGCACCGTGGCCGGAGCCGCCCCCGCCGGGCCCGCCACGGCGATCCTGGGCAACGACGGATACCTGGCCTCGGCGGAGGTCGGGGCCGGGGGCGCCTTCGTGTTCGGGGACGTGCCGGCGGGGACCTATTTTCTGAAGGTGCAGGCGCCGGGCTGCGACGCGGGGCCCGCGCGGCCGGTGTTCGTTTCGCCCTCCCTCGACGGCGGGGTTTTCCTTCCTTCCGGGGCGGATTTCCAGCTGGACCCCCTGCCGCCGGGAGTCTTTCGCTACCACTGGGAGATGGACGCCAGCCGGGCGGGCTACGAGGCCGCGGCCCATGTCGATGCGCCCCCGCAGATCCGCTTCCTGGGCCAGCCCGTCCCGGCGCCGGACCTCGCGGCTTCCGACACCCTGCAGGCCCGCTACAACGTCAACCTGAGCGAGGAGGGGTCGGCCTGGAACGGGGAATACGCCTACCGCCTGCTGGAAACCTTCGGGAGCCTGCCCCAGCCCATGCGAAGGAATGCCGGCGAAGCGGAGCTGAGGCCTTCCAAGTGGGTGCTCACGGACCTTCACCTGGCGGACGACCTGGAGATCGATCGGGCCCCCGGGGGCACGACGGTGAGGATCTCCGCGGACGCCTTCGTCTACGCCTCGCCGCGCCTGGTGGATCTCGACGGGGTTCGGGGACGCTTCTTCTCCAAGCGGCTCCACCATGCGCTGGTGGCCTTCGTCACGGATCAGGGCCGGGACCTTGCCGCGGCGGAGCGGATCCTGCAGGAGCGGTTCGGATGCACCACCCAGGTGCCGGACTACGCCTCGCTGACCAGCCCCACTACCCGGGAGGACGCGGGCCGCTTCCAGCCCTTCCATCCGACGGAACTGGTCCAGCTCATCAATCTCTTCGAGGAGATGCCGGAGGGGTACCACGCCGCCCCCGGCCTCAAGTACCTGGTCCGGCGAAGGGATGGGCTCCCCCACCCCCTCTATCCCGGGGCGCCCGCGGTGGCCTGGGCCCGGCCGGACCTCTTCCCGGACGGCAGCTACATCGAGTTCATGGACACCGCCTTTTCCGGCGACCCCGACGCCACCCATCGCCTGATCCTGCACGAGAAGGCCCACTTCCTGTGGGGATACAGCTACTCCCCGTCCCTGAAGGCGGACTGGATCAGCCTCGGCGGCTGGTACCCGGATGCCTCCGACCCGGACGGGTGGTCCACGACCAAGACCACGGAATTCGTGAGCGCCTACGCCCATCGCCACAATCCCGACGAGGACATGGCCGAGTCCATGGCCTATTACGTCCTGGATCCGGCGGCCCTGCGGTCTCGCTCCCTGGCGAAATTCGAATTCATCCGGGACCGGATCATGCACGGAACGCGCTACGTGTCCCGGATCCGGCAGGACCTCACCTTCGAAGTCCTGAACCTGTACCCCGATTACGACTACCCGGGAAAGATCCATCGGGTGGATATCACGGTGGCGGGGGGATCCGACGTGGATAAGCGGGCGACCGTGGAGATCGCCCTGGCCACCGGGGGGAACCCCTTCGCGGGGGCCTCCTTGGCCTACCTGAGGCTCTACAGCTCCGTCAACACCTACGTCGACCTCTACCTGTACCCCGTGGACCCCGAAGGCAGCGTGCTGCGGGGGACCTTCACCCTCAGCCGATTCGCAAAAACCGGGAATTGGACCACGGATCAGATCGTCCTCATGGACCCGGTGGGGAACCAGCGCTTCGAGGGGGTCCACGACTTCGGCTGGAAGCTATACGTCGACAATGCCCTGGAGGACGTCACGCCGCCTCGCTACGTGCCTGGAAGCCTCTCCGTCCAGCGGAGCGACGACACGGTGGTGGTCCAGGGCCTCTCCCACCGGGTCCAGCGCATCGATGTCCGCTGGCAATGCCTCGAGGACCGGGCCATGGGCTCCGTCCACGCCAACCTGGCCAACGCGTCCAACCCCGAGGCCTACCCCATCGGCAACT
>CAYSXG010000039.1:0-11771 GCA_964434895.1 uncultured Solibacteraceae bacterium
GATGCGCTTGTAGTGGTTGTAGACGGCCACGGAGAGACGCTTCTTGGCCGCGTCCTGGCCGATGACGTAGTCGTCCAGGAAGGCGTTGATCTCCTTGGGCCGGGCCAGCTTGGTCTCGTGCTTGCCCACGGCCTTGCCCTGGCGGCTCATGCGGAGCTGGAGCTGGCCAGCCTCCACGCATTCATTGCAGATATAAGCGTCGGGGCCCGCGAGGAGCTGCTCCACCTCGTGGGGCTCCTTCCCGCAGAAAGAGCACTTTTGCTCGCGCTTGGACTTGTTCATCGGGCCAACTCCGCCGCGGGATCCTTGAGAGTGTACGTCACTTTTTCTTGGCCGGTTTGTCGTGGACGGTGATCAGGTCCAAAACTTCGAAGCGCTTCACCCCCGCCGGGATGGGGATGCGCACCTCGGAGCCCTCCTCCAAGCCCACCAGGGCCAGGCCGATGGGGGAGCTGATGCTGAGGTTTTCGGCATGGCCGTCCAGCTCCTCCGGCAGGACGAGGCGGTAGGTCACCTCCACCTCGGAGTCCAGGTCCAGCAGGGTGACCCGGGAACCGTAGGCCACCTTGTCCTTGGGCAGGCGCGACACGTCCAGGGTGGCCACCTCGGCGATGCGCTTCTCCAGCGCCACCACCTTGGACTGGTACATATCCCGCTTGGCGAGGGCCTGCTCGTACTCCGCGTTTTCGGAGAGGTCCCCCTGGGCCGCGGCATGGGCGATTTCCCGAGGGATGTCATTCAAGAGGGCCTGTTTGAGGTCCTTCAGGTCCTGTTCGAGCTTGGCCAACACGTGTTTGGGCATGGAAACGTCCCTAAAAAATCAGCCCCGGGCCGGCATGGACCCGAGGGCAATCAATGATTCTACCCACTCTTGGGGCGGGAGGGGGTAGCCTTCCTCGGGCTGGGTCTTGAAGCGGCGGTGCATCCAGAACCACCACCGGGGGTCCCGGCGGATCTGGCCCTCGATGCGGGCCGCCATGAGCTGGGTGGCCGTCCAGGCGTCCCGCTCGAGGTCCCCACTGCGGGGGACCTCGAAGGGGGCCTCGAAGCGGACTGTGGTCGTCCCATCGGCGTTGGGCCAGCTGAACACTGGCAGCACCGGAAGGCCGTAGCGGACCGCCAGGCTGCCGGCGGTGCTGAAGGTGGAGGCCCAGCGCCCCAGAAAGTTCACGAAGACCCCCCGGTCCAAGGCGTCCTGGTCCAACAGGAAGCCCACCCCCTTGCCGGCCCTCAGGGCCTTGAGGGTGTCCCGCATGGCCCCGTCCTTGGGGATCACCTGGTTGCCGAACTGGGTTCGAAGGGCATCCAAGTGAGGCTGGAGCAAGGGGTTGTCCAGTTCCCGGGCGATCACCGCCAGGCTGCGGCCGTGGCGGCTCTGGCCCAGGGCGATGGCCTCCCAGTTGCCGTAGTGGCCCGTCAGCTGAATGAAGCCTCGGCCCGAGGCGGCGGCGGCGTCGAAGTGCTCCAAGCCCTCCACCTTCACCCAGCGGTCCACCTCCTCCTCGGTGGCCCCCATCCAGGCCAAGGACTCCAGCAGGACGGTCCCGAAGTGGCGGAAGGCCGCCCGGGCAATCCCCCGAGCCTCGGAGGGGGACAGGGCCAGCCCCGAACGGGCCAGGTTCTCCAGGGCCACCCTCCGGTGCCGGGCGTCCAGGCCGTAGGCCAGGGCCCCGATGAGGGCCCCCAGCTCCTGCACCGTGGCCCTGGGAAAGCTGGACAAAAGGCGGGCCGCCCCCCGGAAGAGGGCGTATTCGGCGCGGTGGCGGAGGCGGGGCTTCATGGCGAAAAAAGGCAGCCCCGGAGGACCGAGGCTGCAGGAAGCAGCCTAGCAGAATGGGGGACTTAAGCTTTAAGTGAGTACTTTTTCTTATAATTAGATCGGCCCTACCTGGCGGCTCGGGCCAAAGGCATGGTCATGCAGCGGGGACCACCCCGGGCCCGGCTCAGCTCTCCGCTTTCGAGCTGGATGAGGTACTTCTTCCGGTCGAGGAGGTTGATCTTCTGGTCCGCCAGAAGCTCCCGAGCCGCCAGCACCCGGTAGCCCTTCTTGGCCAGCTCCTCGGCGGTCGCCACGTTGCGGCTGTAGCTGACGATGACCCCCGGGGCCAAGGCGAAGGCGTTGGCCCCGTCGGTCCACTGCTCCCGTTGCTGCTTGATGTAATCATTGCCACCGCAGAAGATGGGCTGAAGGTCGATGCCCACCTCCTTGAGGGCCGTGAGGAGGTTGGGGCGGGTGACGAAGCGAAGGTCCTCGTGGCGCAGATCGATCTTCACCACGTTCAGGAGCTCCCGGCTGCCCTCGCTGAAATACGGAGGGTAGACCAGGCATTCGTGGTGATTGATGCGCGTGAAGATGGTGTCAAGGTGCATGGCGCTGCGCTTCTTGGGCATGAGCACCATGAGGAGGGTCTCGAAGGTCCCCTCCCCCCGGCGGAAATCCTGGCGCAGGCTTTCGGCCAGGATATGGACCGCGTCGGTGGTGGTGCGTTCGGAGCAGCCCACCGCCAGCACCTTGTCGGAAATCACCAGGGTGTCCCCCCCCTCCAGGCTCTGGGGCACCTTGATCTCCCCCCGGATGAGGGGGGTCACCTGGTCGAACCATTTGTCGTTGTCCGTGAGATGTCGAAACCTCGGATGATATTTAAAGACATAGCTAAGGATGAGGGGTTCCCGCTGGCGGGCGTGGGTGGCCATGGCGTTCACGCAGTAACCATCCCCCACCACGGCGGCAGGGTCCCGCATGAAGAGCAGGTTGGGGATGGGATTGAGCATGTAGTCGAATTCCCGCTGCCAGTGGGTCTGCACCTGCATATCCGGCCAGGGGATCCCCGCGATGATGGACCGCGCCGCCTCGGCGCTGGGGAGGTCCTTCAGCACGTTGCAGGTGTCGTCGGGCAGGTCCACCAGCTTGCGGAGATCCTCGACGAAGGCCAGCTTCACCCCCTCGTTTTCCAGGGCCTCCACGAAGAGGTCCTGAATGTCCAGCACCTCCTCCGCCACCCGTCCCAGCACCTGCCGGAACTGACGGTGCTCGCTCCGGGCGGCGCTGCCGAAGAGGATGTCGTCGAAGAGGAGCTTTTCCATCATCCCGGGGACCATCAGGTCCACTTCGGGGCCGGGGCTGTGGACCACCACCTGGCGGAGGCGGTCGATCTCCGAAAAGACGGAAAGCTGGATGGGGTTCATGATTCCCTCGGCGGGCTTCGGCGCAATGGAAACAAATGAGTGTAGCAGTAAGGGATCCGCCTTATTCCTACCAATCGAGTCGGGATTATTCCTTGCCCTCTTCCATCGCCCTTCCTACCCTGGAGCTTCCATCCAAAGGAGCCCCCCATGGCCGCATTCGTGACCCAGCCCGCCCCCGACTTCAAGGCCGACGCCCTCGTCGGCGGGGAGTTCAAGCAGATCTCCCTCTCCGACTACAAGGGCAAGAAGGTCGTCCTCTTCTTCTATCCCCTGGACTTCACCTTCGTGTGCCCCACGGAGATCCTGGCCTTCTCCGACGCCATCAAGGAATTCGAGGCCCGGAACACCCAGGTGATCGGCGTCTCCGTCGATTCCAAGTTCAGCCATCACGCCTGGACCCAGGTGGACCGCAAGGAAGGCGGCATCAAGGGCATCACCTTCCCCCTGGTGGCCGACCTGAACAAGACCATCGCCCAGGACTACGGCGTCCTCCTCCCCGTCGGCATCGCCCTGCGCGGCCTCTTCATCGTCAACAAGGACGGCGTGCTCAAGCACATCACCGTCAACCACAACGACCTCGGCCGCAACGTCGAAGAGGTCCTGCGCCTCCTGGACGCCGTGGACTTCAGCGAGGAACACGGCGAAGTCTGCCCCGCCAACTGGCACAAAGGCGAAAAGGCGATGAAGCCGAATGCGGCTTCCCTGAAGGAGTACGTCGCTTCCAAGTAAGCGCGATCTTCAGCGGAGACGAGGGGCGCCGAAGGGCGCCCCTTCCCGTTCATTCGGCCGCACTCGGATTCAGCACCGGAAGGCGATGAGGCCGGAGCAGGAAGCGAAGGCCGACCTGCGCGCAGCGCGGGCCCGAAGGGCGAGGCCCAGGAGGGGCCGAGTCAAGCCGAATGCGGCTTCCCTGAAGGAATACGTCGCTTCCAAGTAAGCGCGATCTTCAGCGGAGACGAGGGGCGCCGAAAGGCGCCCCTTTTATTTAGCATCGGGCTAAGCAGCGGCGGGGATGGCCATTGCGCCCATATCACAGGCCCGGGAAGGGATTCCTAACCTGCCCTGAAGAGGGTCAGCACCCGGACCTCGGAGGCCCCCCCCTCCCGCAGCCGCTCCGCGCAGCGCAGCAAGCTGGTGCCCGTGGTCCACACGTCGTCCACCAGCAGGACCACGCGGCCCCGCAGATCCACCCCCCGGCGACGGAGGGCGAAGGCCCGGCGGGGCAGCCGCCGCCTTTCTCCGGCGGGACGGCCGGTCTGCCCCGGGCGCAGAAGGCCCCGAGCCAGGGTCCGCGCGAAGGTCCCGCCGATGCGGGAGGCCACGAGGATCCCCGCCTCCTCCGCCAGATCGAAGCCCCGGCGCCACCGCTTCCAAGCGGCCGTGGGCACCGCCGTGACGAGGTCGACGCCGTCGACGAGGTCCGGAAGCCGATAGCCCCCCAGGCGCCGAAGCAGGGCCCCCTTCCAGCCCCACTCCCCGGCCTTGATGCCCGGTACCAGCAGGGCCCCCAGGGGGGGCCGCCCGCCGCGGTAGTCCCACAGGGCGTCCCCCTGCTCCCAGGCCACCGCGTCCCGGCAAGGCGCCTCCGGGTCATGGACCAGGGCGCAGCGGGAGCAGCGCCCCTCCGGCAGGGGCAGCAGCCCCGACCAGCAGCGCCCGCACAACCCCGCCTCCGCGTCCGGGTCCAGGGGCCCCAGACAGCCCCTGCAGAGCAGCGCCTCACCCCGAAGGTCCATCCAGCCCTGGCCCGAAAAAAGAGGAAAGCGCGCCATGACAAAAAATCCCAAACCCCGCTATCGTTAGCCCACCTTTCCCAGCTTAAGCCAACGCGGAGGTCCCATGACCGCTCGACGTCCCTCCCAGCTTTTCGCGCGCAAGCCCCTGGCCATGCTCCTGGAAGAGATGAAGGACGAGCACCGCCTCCGCCGCATCCTGGGCCCCGTGCAGCTCACGGCCCTGGGCATCGGCGCCATCATCGGCGCCGGCATCTTCGTGGCCACCGGGGCCGCGGCCCACAACGTCGCCGGCCCCTCCTTGATGCTCTCCTACGTCGTGGCAGGCATCACCTGCATCTTCGCCGCCCTCTGCTACGCCGAATTCGCCTCCATGGTCCCCGTGGCCGGATCGGCCTACACCTACGCCTACGCCACCATGGGGGAGCTCTTCGCCTGGATCATCGGATGGGACCTGGTGCTTGAATACGCCGTAGGCTCGGCCACGGTGGCGACGGGGTGGTCCGGCTATTTCCAGAACGTGCTCGGGAAGGTGGGCCTCCACGTCCCCCACCTCCTCAGCGAGTCCCCCTGGAGGTACAACGCCGCCACCGGGGGCTTCGACGCCACCGGCTCCATCATGAACCTGCCGGCCATCATCATCGTGGCCATCATCACCGCCGTCCTCGTGAAGGGCATCCAGGAGAGCGCCAGCTTCAACGCCGCCATGGTGGGCATCAAGGTGGCCGCGGTGCTCTTCGTCATCGGGGTGGGGGCCTTCTTCATCGACAAGGCCAATTGGCACCCCTTCACCCCCTACGGCTGGACGGGCATCAGCTTCTTCGGCCACCACGTCGCCGGCAACGTCACGCCCAAGGGGGAGCCGGTGGGGATGCTCGCGGGGGCGGCCATCATCTTCTTCGCCTACATCGGCTTCGATTCGGTCTCCACCCACACCGAGGAGGCCAAAAACCCCCAGCGGGACGTGCCCATCGGCATCGTCACCTCTCTCATCGTCTGCACCCTCCTCTACATCGCGGTGGTGGCGGTCCTCACGGGGATGGTCCGCTTCGACCAGTTGGACATCAACGCCCCCGTGTCCATCGCCTTCAAGCAGAAGGGCATCGGCTGGGCCGAGGGGCTCATCGCCACCGCCGGCGTGGCGGGCATCACCTCCGTGCTGCTGGTGATGATGCTCAGCGGCCCCCGGGTCTTCCTCGCCATGGCCCGGGACGGCCTGGTCCCCAAATCCATCTTTGGCGTCGTGCATGAGCGCTTCCGCACCCCCTGGAAGTCCACGATCCTCATCGGGATCTTCGTCACCGGCCTCGCGGGCTTCCTGCCCATCGACGCCCTGCTCCACCTCACCAACATCGGCACGCTGCTGGCGTTCGTCATCGTCTGCGTGGCGGTGCTCATCATGCGAAACAAGCACCCCGAGGCCGAGCGCCCCTTTCGCTGCCCCTGGGTGCCCTTCGTGCCGGTCATGGGCATCCTCACCTGCCTCCTCCTGATGTTCTCCCTGCCGGTGGCCAACTGGTGGCGGCTCATCGGTTGGCTGTTCCTGGGTTTCCTCATCTACTTCGGGTACGGACGCAACCACAGCGTCATGCGAGCCTACCTGGATAGGGGCGGGCAGTTGTGAGCGCTCACTCGCCGGTCGCGGGCCTTCTTAACATTTCTTAAAAAGACCCGCCGCGGGGTCCCTGGTAGAGTCTCCCTTTCGTCTCAATACGAATTTCAGGGAGACTGCATGTCGGGACTTTTCCTTAAGAAGAATCTGGCGCAGCTTAGCAAGGACGCCGGGGCCCCCAACGCGAGCGAAGGGCACGGCGGCGGCTTCAAGCGCACCCTCGGCGCCGGCGGCCTGACGGCCCTGGGCATCGGGGCCATCATCGGCGCCGGCATCTTCTCCCTGACCGGCAACGCCGCAGCCTACAACGCCGGCCCGGCCGTGGTCTTCAGCTTCATCATCGGCGGCATCCTCTGCGCCTTCGCAGGCCTCTGCTACGCCGAGATGGCCGCCATGATCCCCGTCAGCGGCAGCGCCTACGCCTACTCCTACGCAACCATGGGCGAATTCATCGCGTGGATCATCGGCTGGGACCTCATCCTCGAATACGCCTTCGGGGCCGTGACGGTCTCGGCCTCCTGGTCCGCCTACCTCTACTCCTGGATGCACAAGACCATGGGCATCCACTTCAGCGACGCTGCCATCCGCTTCACCAAGGGCCCCTGGGAGACGGTGACGCTCAATAGCGGCGCCACGGTTCACGGCTACTGGAACCTGCCGGCGACGCTGATCGCGCTCATCGTGGCCTCGATCCTCTTCCGCGGCATGAAGGAAAGCGCCTTCGTGAACAACCTCATCGTGGTCACCAAGGTGACCATCGTGCTGGTCTTCATCGCCCTGGGCTGGGCCGTCATCGACAAGCACCTTTGGATCGGCGACCCCTCCGCTTCCGGCCTCTCCAGCTTCATCCCCGCCCAGGAGACCCTTCAGCGCGGCGGTTCCGCCGTGATGGGCTACGGCTGGAAGGGCGTCGTCACCGGCGCGGGCGTGGTGTTCTTCGCCTTCATCGGCTTCGACGCGGTCTCCACCACCGCCCAGGAATGCAAGAACCCCAAGCGGGACCTGCCCATCGGCATCCTGGCCTCCCTCGTGGTCTGCACCCTGCTCTACGTCCTCATCGCCCTGGTGCTCACCGGCGTGGTGCCCTACAAGCAGCTGGGCGTGGGCGACCCCGTGGCCGTCGGCATCGACCGCATCGTAGCCCTGCGCGGCTGGACCCCCGTGGCCCAAAAGTGGTTCACCTTCGCCATCAAGCTGGGCGCCCTCTCCGGCCTGACCTCCGTGATCCTGGTGATGATGATGGGCCAGACCCGCATCCTCTACGCCATGAGCAAGGACGGTCTCTTGCCCTGGTTCAGCAGCCTCCACCCCAAGTTCGGCACCCCCCACGTGGCCACCGTCGTCACCGGCCTCTTCGTGGCCCTCTGCGGCGGCCTCATGCCCATGCACCTGGTGGGCGAGCTGGTGTCCATCGGCACCTTGCTGGCCTTCGTGCTGGTCTGCCTGGGCATTCCCATCCTGCGCCGCACCAGCCCCCAGATCGAGCGCCCCTTCAAGACGCCCCTCCACTGGTTCGTCGCCCCCGCCGGCGTCCTGTCCTGCCTCTTCGTGATGAGCTTCCTTCCCAAGGACACCTGGATCCGGCTCATCGTGTGGCTGGCCATCGGCTTCGGGGTCTACTTCACCTACGGCCGGAAGAACAGCGTCCTGCGGGCCTCCCAGCCGGAGCTGGACTCCGACGACGACATCGACGCGGAGCCCGAACTGGGCTGATCGCGATTCGAATTCCGCGATACTGGAGGCTGGAAATCCCAGCCTCCTTTTTTTGGACCCCCATGGCCTACTCCCTGTGGAACGACCTCACGCCCAGCCGCCGCTGCGACTGGATCGACCAGCTCCGGGGCTGGGCGGTGATCGTGATGATCGAGGTCCACTGCGTCAATCTCTGGCTGGACCTGCGGCTGAGGCCGGACTGGCTGAACTACCTGAACGGCCTGGTGGCCCCCAGCTTCCTCATGGCCGCGGGCTTCAGCCTGGTGCTTTCCACCTTCCGGCCCGACGGCTCCCTCCGCCCCTTCAAGGACAGCGCCAAGCGCTACGGGTTCATCCTGCTCTGCGCCTACCTCCTCCACGCCCCGGGCCTCACCCTGGCGGAGTGGACGGTGCTGGGAACGGGGCAGAAGCTGCGGGAGCTCTTCAAGATCGACGTGCTCCAGTGCGTGGTGTTCTCCCTCCTGATCCTCCAGTTCCTGGCCCGCCTCGTCCGGAGCCCGCGCCTCTTCACGTGGGTGGCCCTGGCCTTGGCCCTCTACGTGCCCCTGGTGAGCCCCTACCTATGGGCCACGGGGGTGGGCGACGGGCTCTGGCTCCCCCTCCGGGGCCTCCTCAACGGCAATCCCGATCGCGGGGTCCAGGCCCTTTTCCCCCTCTTCCCCTGGCTGGCCTTCCCGGCCTTCGGCGCCTTCCTGGGGGGCCTCTACCGGCGGGCCCGGGTGGAGGCAGGAAGCGAAGGCAGCGCCCGGTGGAGCGAGCTGAAATGGCTGGCGGCGCTGGGGGCCCTGGGCCTGGGGCTGCACCTCTGGGGCCACCACGCGGCCAAGCCCTGGCTGTGGCGGGGTCAGTGGATCCAAAGCCCCGACGGGTCCTGGATGCTCCATGGCCCTTGGGGGGCCTGGACCTGGAACGAGCTCCAGTCCCTCCACAACACCACCCTGCCCAGCGTCCTGGACCGCCTGGGCTGGATCTGCATGGGCGGGGCGGCCATGGGAGCCCTGGAACTGCGCCGGCCGACCCTCCCGGGCCCCAACCTGGTAGGCGCCGCCAGCCGGGAATCCCTCCTGCTCTACATGGCCCATCTGAACCTCCTTTTCGGCCTGCTGATGGCGGCCCCCCTGGTGGCCCTGACCGGCCTCGAATGGAACAGCCAGCGCTGGCCGGTCACGGCCCTCCTCACCCTCCTGGTGGTGGGCGCGAACCTGCTGCTGGGTGTCTGGTGGCAGCAGGTGCGCGAGCGCCCGGACCGCATGCGCGGCCTCCAGCGCCGCGGCCTGGCCGCCCTGGGGATCTGGGCGGTCTTCGGGGGGTGGTGGACCTTCGCCCACTTCCTGAAGAGCCCCGAGCTGGCCCGGGAACCCTACCCCTTCCTCAACGCCGCCCGGACCCGCAAGGGCCTGCCTCCGACCCCCGACGGCCTGGTCCGGGACCCGGCCGAATACTTCCGGGAGGCCACCCGGCTCAGGCTCCCGCTGAGCCCGGAGGCCCAGCGGAAGATCGCCGAGCAGATCCGCCAGCGAGGGCGGTGATAGGCTGGTGCCGTGACCGACCCCTCCAGTAGTAGCGTGTCCGCCTGGCTCGGCCTGGCCATCCTGGGCGTGGTGCTGTACCGCGCCGCCATGGCGGCCTTCCGCTCCGCCTTCCACGCCCTGCCCTCCCTCCAGCGGCGCCGGATGCTGGAAGAGGGCTCCGTGGCCGATCCCCTCCTGGCCAGCCTGCTGGAGCAGCCCCACATCCTGGGCATGGGCATCACCCTCTGGAGCCAGGGGCTCCTGGCCCTGCTGCTCGTGCTGCTGTGGCCCCTGCACGGGGCGATCCCCGGGGGGGGATGGGTCCTGGCCCCCCTCACCCTGGCCTACGTCTGGGTGATGGACCTGGCCCTTCCCATCCTGCTCACCGGCGGCGACCCCGCCACCTGGGTCAAGCGCCTCTTTCCCTACTACGCGCCCATGCACCAGGTCATGGCTCCCCTCATCGCCCCCATCGCCCGGCGCTTCGCCCAGCAGCGGGAGGCCCGGGACAAGGACTCCGAGGACGACGCCGGCACCAGCGAGGACGCCGTGACAGCCCTGCTGGAGGAGGGGGAAGCCGAGGGCATCCTGGAGGAGACCGACAGCGAGCTCATCCGCAACGTGGTCACCTTCGGAGACACGGTGGTCCGCGAGGTCATGACCCCGCGGACCCGGATCCGCGGCCTTTCGGCGGAGTCCGGCGTGGAGGGGGCCTGGGAGGCCTTCCGGGAGACCCTCCATTCCCGTCTCCCCCTTTTTGAAGGCAGCATCGACCGCATCGTCGGCGTCCTGGTCCTGAAGGACCTGGTGAAGCTGCCCAAGGGGGCTCCGGCGGACCTGCGGCGGCTCATGAAGGCCCCCCTCTTCCTGCCCGAAAGCAAGCCCGTCCGGGACGTCCTGCGGGAGCTGCAGCGGGCCCGGACGCAGATGGCGGTGGTCGTGGACGAGTTCGGCACGGTCTCCGGGCTGGTCACCATGGAGGATCTCCTGGAGGAGGTCTTCGGCGAAATCCAGGACGAGCACGAGGCCGGCGCCGACATCCAGGAACCCAACCCCGTCACGCTACTGGTGGCGGGGCAGGTCCACGGGGAGGACCTGGCGGAACGGCTGCGGCTCAGCTGGGAGCGGGACGGCTTCGATACCGTGGCCGGCCTGGTGATGGCCCGTATGGGGCACGTCCCCGTAGCCGGGGAGCAGGTGGCGGTGGAGGGGGCCCACCTCACGGTGCTCCGCATGGAGGGGCCCCGGATCCTCCAGGTGAAGGTGGAGGTCTGCCCCGAGGACGGGACGGGCCGGAATCCCTAGTGGACGAGGGTTTTAAGGCCTTCCCGACGGGCGGCCGAAAAGGGGGGGTCCCTCCAAGGAGTTCCCGTGAAGCCCTCGGCCCCGCGCCCCCTGACCGGCCTTTCCCTCGCCCTCTGCCTGGCGAATCCCCTCCTCGCGCAGGAGGGCCCGGCCAAGGCCGCGAAGGAATCCGACGTGGACGAGCTCCTGGAGCTGCTGAACACGCCCGTGAAGAGCGCGTCGAAGGTGGCCCAGAGGCCCATGGACGCCCCCAGCGTGATCTCCCCCGTACCCCGGGAGCTGCTGCGCACCTACGACTGGAACAGCATCAACGAGGTGCTGGCCTCGCAGCCCGGCTTCAGCCCCAGCCAGGACTACGACCGTCGCACCGTGACGGCGCGGGGCATGTACGAGGGATGGAACAACAACCACCTGCTGCTCCTGGTGGACGGCGTGCCCATGAACGACAACCTCTACGGCACCGCCTACACCTGGGAGATCACCCCCCTCTTCATGGCCAAGGCCCTGGAAGTGCTGCGGGGACCCGGCTCTGCCCTCTACGGCTCCAACGCCACCAACGGTGTGGTGGCCATCAACACCCTCCACGCCAACGAGATCAGCGGCGCGGGGGAGGCCCGGCTGCGGGCCGGGAGCCTCGGGGGGCGGCAGCTGGACTTCGTCACGGGCTACACCGGGGACAACTTCGGCTACGTGGCGGCCTAGTCCCGCTTC
>CAYSXG010000040.1:0-11764 GCA_964434895.1 uncultured Solibacteraceae bacterium
CCCCGCTCCCGCTCCAGGTCCATGTCGTCCAGGATCTGGGCCTGCATGTCCCGCTGGGCCACGGTCTTCGTGAGCTCCAGCAGGCGGTCCGCCAGGGTGGACTTGCCGTGGTCGATGTGGGCGACGATGGAGAAATTGCGGATGAGTCTGGGATCGGTCACGCGGGCCTCGGGCCGGCCTGGGGCGCAGCGACCCTCCGCCGGGAACCGACCATTGTAACGTTTTAGACGTGCTTCGCCTCCTGTTGATTTCCCTGGCCGCCTGGGGCCTCCTGGCCCAGGGGCCCGTGCGCCTGCTCCGGGGCCAGGTCACCGACGGCCGGCGGGGCCTCGAGGGGGTCCGGGTGATGGAGGACCGTCCCCCCCGGGTGGACGGGGAGCGCACGCCCTCCGTCCTCACGGACGCCGAGGGGCGCTTCGAAATCGGGGTCGCGGGGCGGGCGCCCCGCCTGGTTCTGGAGAAGGAGGGCTGGCAGCGGGACTTCGAGGTGGTCCCCGAGGGCCGGCCGGAGCCGGTCCTGCGCCTCCGTCCGGCTCCGGCCTTCCGGAAGGAGAAGGTGCTCGTGGTGAGGCTGGCCTTCCCGGACGAGGAGCCGGCCCTTCCGGAGGCGACCCTGCGCCGCCTTCTTTTCAGCCGCGAGCCGGGCCTGGCCAGCGCCGCCAACTACGTCTACGAGGTCTCCAAGGGAAGCCTGGTCCTGGAGGAAGGGGCCTTCCTCACGGTGCAGGACCGCCTCCATCGCAGGCCCAGGAGCGACGACCAGCGCAGCGCGATGATCGAGGGGGTCCTCCGCCAGCTGCGCCGGCTGGACCTGCGGGACTTCGATCGGGTGAACAATCGTACCGGGGCCTTGAAGAGGGACGGGAAGCCCGACCACCTCTGGATCCTGGCCCCGGGCCCCCCCCGCTCCGTCACGAACAAGGACTCGCATCTCAAGGCCCTCTGCACCCTCACCCCCTTACCCTGGAACCGGAGGGTCCGCTGGCCGGTGGTCTTCGCCACGGAGGAGGTGCCCCTGGGAAACCTGGTGCACGAGGCCTTCCACGCCATGGGGGAGCATCGGGTGGACGACCTGTACATGCTGGAGGAGCCCTACACCGCCGGGGGGTGGGACCTCATGGACGCGGGCCAGTACCGGGGTTGGGACCGTCACCACCCGGACGACGAAGGGCCCTGGCGGAACGACACGGGCTATTCCCCCAGCCATCCCATGGGCTGGACCCGGGCCGAGCTCTGGTACCGCGGGGCCTTCCGGGGGACGGTCAGCGCCCGGACGCTGAAGGAGGGGGAGTGGAGCGGTTGGATGGACCCCCTGGTGAAGGCCCCGGACGACGCGCCCCAGCGCCTGCTGGTCCCGGATCCCCGCCGAGCAGGCTGCTTTTGGGAGTTCAACGTGCGCCGTCCCTGGGGCTTTGACGCGGGGCGGGTGGGGAATCGCTGGGGGCCCGGCTACGAAGGCCTCGTGGTGGCCCGAGTGGATCCCAGCCTCCTGAGCGACGGGGACCCGCGGGGCCCCGTGCGGGTCCTCGACGCCCATCCCGGCAGCCCCGAGCCCCCCAGCCCCCGCTACCCCAACCGGCGCTGGGAGCTGGACGACGCGGCCTTCAACCTGGGGCCCGGGGAGGCGGCCAAGGGGGAGGACGGCCCGCTGGCCTGGCAGGTGCTGGAGACGGACGTCTCCGGCCGGATGAAGGTGCGTGTGACCTTGCGCTGAGAAAATGCTTTGGCTTGACGCGCCTGCCGTTGTGCATAAGTATTCAATTGACTGGTTGAATATATGTCCAATCGCGCCTTCAAAGACAATCTCTACGAGCAGTTCGCCCGGGTCGGGAAGGCCCTCTCCAGCCCTAGGCGCCTGGAACTCCTGGAGCTATTGAGCCAGGGCGGCCGCACGGTGGAGTCCGTGGCCGCGGAGACGGGGCTGAGCATGGCCAATGCCTCCCAGCACCTGCTGGTCCTCAAGGCCGCGGGCCTCCTGGAGTCCACCAAGCGCGGCCTGCACGTCAGCTACTGCCTCGCGGGTCCCGAGGTGGCCACGTTTCTGCTGGCCTTCCGTCGGATCTCCGAAGCCCGGATTTCTGAAATCGAGCGGCTGTCCACGGCCTTCTTCCTGGAATCCCCCGAGCCCATGCCCGCCGCCGAACTCAATCGGCGGCCGGAACGGGGAGAAGTCGTGCTGCTGGATGTCCGGCCCCGGGAGGAGTACGAGGCGGGACATCTCCCGGGGGCCCTCTCGATGCCGGTTCCCGAACTGGAGGCGCATTTGGGACGGCTGCCCAAGCGGAAGACCCTCGTGGCCTACTGCCGGGGACCCTACTGTGCCTACGCCTGCGAGGCCGTGAAACTGCTGCGGGGGCGCGGCTTCAAGGCCCATCGCTTAGAGGAGGGGGTCGTCGAGTGGCGCGCCCTCGGCCTGCCCGTCGAGGCCTGAACCCAGGAGGACCCCATGATCTTTAAGCCCTATTACCGCTTCGAAACCGGCTGCGCCGCCTACCTCCTCGGGTGCGGAGGCCTAGGCAGGTGCGCGGTGGTGGACCCCCGCGAAGAGGACGTGGAGGACTTCGTGGCCTTTGCAGGGGCGAAGGGCATGAAGATCACCCACGTCATCGAGACCCACGTCCACGCCGATCACCGCTCCGGGGGGCGCGCGCTGGCGGCGAAGACGGGAGCCGCCTACTGCCTGCATGCCTCGGCGGAGGTGGACTTCCCCTATACGCCGTTGGAAGACGGGGACGAGGTGGAGCTGGGGAACACCCGCCTCCGCGTTTTGCACACGCCGGGCCACAGCCCCGAAAGCCTCTGCCTGGTGGTCACGGACCTGCGCCGGGGACCCGAGCCCTGGTTCGTGCTCACGGGGGACACGCTCTTCTCCGGCGCGGTGGGCCGCCCGGATCTTCCGGGGGATGCGGGCCGGCAGGCGGAGCTGCTCTTCGAGAGTCTCCGCAAGCTGATGGCCCTGCCGGGGGAACTGGAGGTCCATCCCGCTCACTTCATGGGGTCCGCGTGCGGGGCGGGCCTGAGCGGAAAACCGTCTTCCACCCTGGCCTTCGAGCGGCGTTTCAACCCCCTGTTGAGCCTTGAGAAGGCTGCCTTCGTGGAGGCCGTGACCCGGGTTCCCGCCAAGCCCGCGGACATGACCGCGATCCTCGCCCTCAACGCCGGCCGGGCCTGATGCGGGAGGAAGTCCGCCTGGGCCTGCGGGAGAACCTCGGCCAGTTTCTGCTGCTGGTGGGCGTCAACGCCCTGGTGGGGGGCATGGTGGGCCTGGAGCGGGCCCTGCTGCCCCTCCTGGCGGAACGGGAGTTCCACCTTTCGGCCCACGCGGCGACCCTGAGCTTCCTGGTGGCCTTCGGCGCGGCCAAGGCTGCGGCCAATTACCTGGCGGGCCACCTGGGGGACCGCCTCGGGCGCAAGGGCGTCCTGGTGGGGGGGTGGATCCTGGCCCTGCCGGTGCCCTGGCTGCTCATGGCCGCCCCCACCTGGGCCTGGATCCTCGTGGCCAACGCCCTGCTGGGCCTCAGCCAGGGCCTCACCTGGTCCACCACGGTGATCATGAAGATCGATCTCGTGGGTCCCCGCCGGCGGGGGTTGGCCATGGGCCTCAACGAGTTCGCGGGCTACGTCGCCGTGGCGGCCTCCGCCCTCCTGACCTCCCGCATCGCCCAGGCCTACGGCCTGCGCCCGAAGCCCTTCCTGCTGGGGGTCGGCTTTTCGGCCCTGGGCCTGTTCCTGTCCGCCCTGGCGGTGCGGGAGACCCGGCACCACGCCCAGCTGGAGCATCGGAGCCTGGGGCATTCCGAGGATTCCCCCTCTCCCCGGGAGGTCTTCTGGCTCACCACCTGGAAGAACCCCCACCTGCGCGCCGTGACCCAGGCGGGCCTGGTGAACAACCTCAACGATGGCCTGGCCTGGGGCCTCCTGCCCCTGCTCTTCGCCCGCGCCGGCCTGGGTCTGGGCCAGATCGGCGCCCTCGCGGCGGCCTATCCGGCCGCGTGGGGCCTGGGCCAGCTGGTGACCGGGGGCCTTTCGGACCGGGTGGGGCGCCGGGGCCTCATCGCCTGGGGCATGGCCCTCCAGGGCCTGGCCCTGTTGGGGATGGCTGCGGTACCCCAGCTGGGGGAGGCCTCCCGCTTCGGCGCGTGGATGGGTGGCGCCCTGGCCCTGGGTCTGGGCACGGCCATGGTGTACCCCACCCTGCTGGCGGCCATCGGGGATGTCACGGGGCCTGCCTGGCGGGGCTCGGCGGTGGGGGTCTACCGGCTGTGGCGGGATCTGGGCTACGTCTTCGGGGCCCTGCTTTCGGGCCTTCTGGCGGACCGCCTGGGCATGCCCGCGGCGGTGGCCATCGTGGGCCTCCTCACGGCGGCCTCGGGGTTGGCGGCCCACCGGGGGCTGGAGCGGTAGGGGACGAGCCGGCGCGGGCCTGGAGCGCGGGCATCATGGAAGAACCCCGGAGGTCCCGTGCTGCTCCTCGCCGCTCCCGCCGTTCACCTCACCGCGCCGCTCCGGGCGGACCATCCCTCCCCGGAGGAGGTCCTCGACACCTGGCACCTGGCGGCGGCCCGGGCGGACGAGGCCCAGTACTTCTCCCTGATGACGCCGGAGGCGGTCTTCCTGGGCACCGACGCCACCGAGCGCTGGTCCCGGGAGGCCTTCCAGGCCTGGGCCCATCCCTACTTCGCCGCAGGTCGGGGCTGGTCCTTCCGGGCCCTGAGGCGGCGGGTGATGTACAACAGGGACCGCACGGTGGCCTGGTTCGACGAGGAGCTGGACACGCCCAACCTCGGGCCCGCCCGGGGGAGCGGCGTCCTCCTGAAGCTCGGCCGGGACTGGCGCATCGCCCACTACGACCTCTCGGTGCCCATCCCCAACCCGCTCATGAAGCAGGTCAAGGCCCTCATCGAGGGGGCCACACCCGGTCGCGCCACCCCCTGAGGGGACCCTCCGCCGGCAGTCCCTCGGGCTCCGCCGCGGGCTGGGGCAGCAGGTAGAGGTCCGCCGCCTCCCCGGGCCCGGGGTTCCATTCGAAGGTGCTGAGGGTCCGGCCTTCCTCCCTTCCTTCCGCCAGGGGCTCGACGAGGCGGGCCCCCTCCGGCCCCCGGATCACGAGGTAGAGGTGTCCTGCGCCCCGGGTGACCCGCAGGCGCAGGCGACCGCCCTCCAGGCGCTCCAGGGCCCAGGCGGGGGCGCTCCCATCCGAGAAGGGCTCCCGGGCCGGGGCCTGGGTCTTGGCCAGCCTTCTTTCGGCCTTGGCGGCGGGGGCCGCGAGGTTCCCCAGGACCCCCCCGGCGGCCTGCGGGGCCTCCGGGGCGATGGCCGCGCTCATGGGGGTTTCGGGGCTCGGAGCGGGTGGAGCCGGGACGTTCCTTCTGGAGGGAGGGGCCGTCCGGGGAGCGGCCTTGGCCTTTGCGGCCGACCCCTCGCCGGCAGGCAGGGCCAGGGAGGCTGGAACCGTGAGCGGCAGGGCCTGGGCCTCGGTCCGGCGGATCTCCGGGCGCAGGAGGCGCCGGGTGGTCACCACGAGCAGGAGGGCGGCGGCGAGGCCCAGCAGGGCGGGCCGCTTCCACCAGGCCCGGGGGGGCGGTGCCAGGGCCTTCAGGAGCTGCTCCCGCACCTCGGGATCCGCCAGCAGTTCCCGCAGGACCTCCTCGTCCGCCAGCGCGTCGAAGAGGGCCTGGTCCTCCAGGGCCGCCGAGTAGAGCAGGCTCTTTTCCGCCTCGGTGAGGGTGCCCGTGGCGAAGCCCCCCAGGAGCTTTTCGGCCTCGGGGCGGATCATGGCCTGCCTCCGGCCCCGCCCTCCCAGCTGCCGCCCACGAAGGCCAGCAGCTGCTTCCGGCAGCGATGGTCCCAGGTGTAGACGGTGTTGAGGGCCTCGGCGCCCATGAGGGTGCGGATCTCGGGAAAGGTCCGGCCCTGGAGCTTGTGGCGGAAGAGCTCCCGGCACCGGGCCCCCAGGGTGGCCAGGCCCGCTGCGAGGCGCTCCAGCAGCTCCCGGCGGGCGGCCTGGGCCTCGGCGTCCGGGGCGTCCCCGGCCAGGGGCAGCTCCTCCACGTCCACGGGGTCGAATTCGCCCCGGCGCTGGGCCCGGCGCCGCCAGGCCGCCGCCTTGAAGCGCAGGATCTGGAAGGCCAAGGGGACCAGGTCCTCCATGCGCTCCAGGTGCCCGTACTTTTCGTGGATCACCACCAGCACCTCCTGGGCCAGGTCCTGGGCCCAGTCCCTTCCATAACGGGATGCCGCGAAGGCCACGATCCTTTCGCGCAGGCGGCCCAGGAGGGCGGCGGTGTCGGCGGGGGGGGCCTCGGAGGGCGGACGAGAATCCATTGGGGGCTTTCTTTACATCCTGGCATGGGCGATTTCATGCCGAGGCCATGCCTAGTACCGTGAGGGTGGAGCCGCCCATGTCCCTACGCCGATTCGCCCTGCTATCCGCCTTGATCCTGCCCCTCGGGGCCCAGTCCCCCGGCCCCGCCGCGGCCCTGGCCCGCCTCCAGGCCCAGGCCCTGGCCTCCGAGGAGGGCTACCGGAAACTGGCCTGGCTCTGCGACCGTGTCGGTCACCGCCTCAGCGGGTCCCCCCAGCCCGAAGAGGCCATCCGGTGGGCCCTGGAGACGCTGAAGGCCGAAGGCTTCCGGAACGTCCACGGGGAGAAGGTGCGCGTGCCCCGCTGGGTGCGGGGACGGGAGCAGGGGGAGATCCTGAGCCCCACGGCCCATCGCCTCCACGTCCTGGGCCTGGGGGGCACGGAGCCCACGCCCCCGGGGGGCCTGGAGGCGGAGGTGGTGGTGGTGGGGAGCTACGAGGAGCTGAGGGCCCTCCCCGCGGACCGAGTGAGGGGCCGCGTGGTGTGCTACGACGTCCCCTACAAGGGCTACGGGGCCACGGTGGGCTACCGGGTGAACGGGGCCGTCGAGGCCGCCCGCCTCGGGGCGGTGGGGGTGCTCCTGCGCTCCGTGGGCCCCGCCAGCCTCGATACCCCCCACACGGGCTCGATGCGCTACGAGGTTGGGGTTCCCCGCATTCCCGCCGCCGCCATTCCCATCGAAGCGGCGACGCAGCTGCGGCGCATGCAGGAGCGCGGGGAGCGCATCCGGGTGCGGCTGGAGCTGGAAAACCGCGTCCTGGAGGACGCCGAGAGCGCCAACGTGGTGGCCGAGGTCCCGGGTCGGGAGAGGCCCGAGGAGATCGTGCTGCTATCGGGCCACCTGGATTCCTGGGACGTGGGCCAGGGGGCCCAGGACGACGGCGTGGGAAGCCTGATGGCCTGGGAGGCGGCGCGCCTCATCCAGGCCTCGGGGCTCCGGCCCCGCCGCACGATCCGGGTGGTCCTCTTTACCAACGAGGAGAACGGCCTCCGGGGGGGGCACGCCTACCGGGACGCCCACCGGGACGAGCTCCCCCGCCACGTGGCCATGGTGGAGGCCGATAGCGGGAACGGCCCCATCCAGGGCTTCAACCTGGACCTGAACAGCGGCCCGGGACGGGGGGGCCGCGCCCGCAGCGGGGAGGGGAGCCCCGCGGATCCGGAGGTCCAGGCCGCCGCCCTGGCCTGGCTGCGCCAGTTCTCCCCGCTGCTGGCCCCCTTCGGGGCCGGGAAGATCGAATCGGGGGGCAGCGGGGCGGATCTGGAACCCTCCGTGGCCCTGGGAGTGCCGGGCATCGGGGTGAATCAGGACACCACGGAGTATTTCAAGATCCATCACACCTGGGCGGACACCTTCGACAAGGTCGACAAGGCCGCCTTCCAAAAGAACGTCGCCGCCCTGGCGGCCTTGGCCTACCTGCTGGCCGAGGCGCCGGACCGGATCCCCCTGGGGGCGGAATTGGTGGCGAAATGAAACGGATTTCCGCCTAGAGCCTTTTTTTTCAACGGGTTTTCGGGCGTGGAGGTCTACAGAGGCCTGCTTTCCTGGCACGTTTCAGGGTTTTGGCGCATTTTTGGCTTGGAACCCACGAAGGCCTGACAGGGAGGCACCCCATGGCACGCCATCGATTTTTCCGTTCAGCTTTTTTCTTCCTGCTGGCCGCAGGTTTCGCTGGGGCCCATGGCCCTCAGGAGCCCCATCGGGCCCCCCACGCCCAGGAGCGACCGGAGCGCCCGGAGGGCCGCCGTTCCAGGCCGACGGAGGAGCCTCGTCGCCACCGTGAGGAGCGCGGCTTCGAGGGCCGCCGCCTCGAAGGCTTCGAGCGGCGCTCGGAGCGCCGGGAGGGATGGCCCGAGGCCCTCCGCCGACCCGATCCGCCCCAGCGCTTTCCTCAGGACCTGCGCGGCTTCGAACGCCGTCCGGAGCCCTCGCCTCGGATTCCGTCCCCGCAGCTCCCGTCCCCGCGGGCCTACGGCGCCCCCCCGACCCGCAACCGGGAGGAGACCCAGGCCTGGCAATCCAGGGGCGGATGGCGCCAGGGGGCCTGGCAGCCCCACGGCGATTGGAGGGAGCACGGGGCCCGGCACTGGGAGGCGGAGCACCGGACCTGGAGCCAGCGGGGCGGCTACGGCGGCTACAGCATCCCCGAGGCTCGCTTCCAGGGCTCCTTCGGGGCCCGGAACCCCTTCTGCATCGGCTACCGGCCCGCGATCTACCAGGGCTATCCGCGCTTCTGGCTCCGGGGCTTCTGGTTCCAGATCGTGGATCCCTGGCCGGTGTTTTGGGGCGTGGACTGGTACGCCGACGATGACGTCTACGTGGATTACTACCTCGACGGCTACTACCTCTTCAACCGCCGCCACCCCGGCGTGGCCCTGGCCCTGACGGTCTCGCTCTAGGTCCAGCGTCGGCGCTTCCATCCCCCGGGCAGGTCCGTGGTGCCTTCCGGGGGGCCCGGGGGCACTTCGTGGGTCCGGGGCAGGGCCCACTCCGGCTCCCCGTGCCGGCTCAGGGCCTCCCAGCGCTCGCCGCCGGTGGGGGTGCAGAGCCAGCGCTCCACCTTTCCCTTTTGGGGCTTGGGGACCCCGATGATGCGGGCGACGGGGGCCTTGGGACCCCGGTCCCTCCGGGCCAGCAGGTAGGCGAAGGCCAGGTGCCGGCGATCCAGGCCCGCGGCCCGGTCCAGCTCCCGGAACCAGGGAGGCGGCTCCCAGGGCAGCTCCGCCACGCACCACTGGCGCTCCAGGGCCAGCATGGGGCAGGGGCCCGGGCAGGGGCAGGGGGCCGCGAGGGCGAAGGGGGGGGCGAGGAAGGCCTCCCTCAATTCCATGAGCCGGCGGGTCTGGGTCTGCAGGGCCGGCTCCAGGATCAGGACGGAGCCCCCGGGGGCCAGGCGTTCCCGGAGCCTCTGCAAGAGGCGCTCCTGGTCCCGGGGCTCCAGCTCGTTCAGGACGTGGCCCAGGAGCACCAGGTCCGGGAAGCCCTCCGGCAGGTCCGGCAGCCGTTGACGCAGGGTTCTTAGGCGCAGGCCCAGGGGGGGCAGCCGGGCCTCGGCCCAGGCCAGGGCCTCGCTTCGCAGGTCCGTGAGGACGAAGGAGGCCTCGGGGGCCAGGCCGAAGGCCGCGAGGCCGAGGACGCCCGGACCCCCGCCCAGGTCCCAGATCGTGCGGGCCCCGGCGAAGGCGTCGGGGGTCTCGCCGGCCGCCGCCGCGAGGCTTTCGGCCTGGGCCCAGCCGTGATGGGCGAAATAGGCGTCGAGGTTGGAGGCCTTGAAATAGTCGCCGCTGGGGGTCCCCTCGATGCGGTTGAAGCGGTCCGAAAGCTCCCGCAAGGACGAGGCCCAGGCCGCCGGGAGGGGGCCTTGAAGCGATGGTAGGGCCTGCTCCCAGAGCTCCCGCAGACGGCCCAGAAGGGCCGGGTCCGCCCGCAGGGACCTCACGGGGCCGCGGTGGCCACCGGCGTGGGATAGCTGCGCAGCTTCGTGCCGAAGACCTGCTTGTTGTAGACCACGAAGGTGGTGACCAGGAAGAGGAAGAGGGCCAGGAGGGCGGAACCCCGCTTGCCGACGGCCAGGGCCTTGGGCGTGGCCTCCGCCAGACCCGCCATGAAGACCACCAGCATCAGCTTGAGGTGCAGGTAGTACCAGTCGAAGGGCTTTTCGCCCCGCTGGAACTTCAGGACCAGGAGCGCGATGCCCAGCAGGATGGCCAGCCGGACGCCCCAGCCCACGGTCCTGCGCCACAGGGTGGCCGCCAGGCCCCGCAGATCCTCGCGCTCGTCCTCGAAGCCCGACAGGAGCAGCGCCACCACCGCCCCGCCGCCGACGAGGCTGAGGCAAAGGAAGTGCATCCATTTGAGCAGGTCGTAGGCGTTGAAAGCGCTCATGGGTTCCTCGGGGTTGAACCTCAGGGTAGCGCAAGGGAGCGGGTAGGCTGGAGGCATCCCCGGGGGAGGCCGTGGTTCAGCCCCGCGCCGCCGCCGTCGGAGCGGGTCGCCGATCCGGGGGGGCATGAGGGTGAGGAGGAGCGACATGGACAAACTTCGGATCGCCGTCGTGGGCGTGGGCCACCTCGGGCAGCACCACGCCCGCATCGCGGCCCAGAGCCCCTTCGCGGACCTGGTGGCCGTGGTGGACCCCGGCGAGGCCCGGGGCCGGGAGATCGCCGAGCGGCACGGCACCCGCTGGGTCCCGACCCTGGCGGAGATCCTCCCGGAGGTGGACGCGGTGCAGATCGCGGCCCCCACGGGCTTCCACCAGGCCCTCGGCCTGGAGGCCCTGGCCGCCTCCCGCCACGTGCTCATGGAAAAGCCCCTGGCCGCGAGCCTCCCGGAGGGCCGGGCCCTGCTGGAGGCCCTGGGACGGGCCCGGGCCTCTCGTCCTGGGCTGGTGGCCGCCGTGGGCCACCTGGAGCGCTTCAACCCCGCGGTGGTGGCCCTTCGGGGGGCGGGCTTCCGCCCCAAATTCGTGGAGGCCATCCGCGTCTCCCCCTTCCCCATGAGGTCCCTGGAAGTGGACGTGGTGATGGACGTGATGATCCACGACCTGGACCTCCTGCTGGCCCTCGTGGGCCGCCCGGTGGCGGACGTGGAGGCGGTGGGGGTGCCGGTGCTCACCCGCCACGCGGACCTGGTGAACGCCCGGGTGAAATTCGAGGGGGGGGCCTTCGCCACGGTCACCGCCAGCCGCGTGGCCCAGAAGAAGGAGCGCACCCTGCGCGCCTTTGCGGAGCACGCCTACGCCAAGCTGGACTTCGCCGCCCAGAAACTGGAGATCCTCCGCCTGGTCATGGGCGAGACCGGCCCGGAAGTGCGTCCCGAGACCGTGGACATCGAGGAGGGCGAGCCTCTGAAGCTGGAGATCGAGGCCTTCCATCAGGCCTGCCTGGGCCAGGGTGGCGACGTCGTCACCTGGGAGGAGGGCCTGGAGGCCATGCGCGTGGCGGACCAGGTGCAGCGGGCCGTGGAGCAGAGCCTGGCGCAGATGCTGGGAAGCTGAGGCCGTGGCCTTCTACGACCTGGCCTCCCTGGCCAAGCCCCTGGTCACGGCCCCCCTGGCCCTGGCCTTCCTGGACCTGGACGCGGACCGGCGCTGGGCCCTGGGCTTCGGGGACCGGGCCGAGCCCCTCACGGTGCGCCAGCTCCTTTCCCACTCCGCGGGGCTCCCGCCCTGGCTGCCCTTCACGGGGGAGGACCTGGCCGCGCGGATGCGGCGGGGCATTCCGGCGGGGGCCCATCCCCTCCTCGCCGAGGCGCGGGTGGGGCTGAGTACCTATTCGGACCTGGGCTACGGGCTGCTGGCCCGGCTCCTGGAGGAGGAGACGGGCCTGGCCTGGGCCCGCTTGGGGGCCGCGGCCACGGGGCTTTCCGTCCTGGTTACGACTGTATTGGAGGCGGGAGCA
>CAYSXG010000041.1:0-11757 GCA_964434895.1 uncultured Solibacteraceae bacterium
CCCCCGTGCGCCCCCAGGCCCGGGCCCGGGAGGAGCGCCCCGCCCGCCAGGACCCACAGCAGGCCATCGAGCACGAACACACGGGCCCCGCCGAGGCGCGGCGCATCGTGGAGCAGGCCCTGCGCCTGGGCCCGGACCCCCTCCAGGAGGCCCGCCTCCACGAATTCCTGGCGGACATGCACCTGGAAGTGGGGGGCCCCGTGCTCATGCCCCGCTTCGAAGGCCCCGAGCCCCCCTCCCAGCAGGCCCTCGAATCCCTGGATCGGGCCCTCGGGGCCCTGGAGTCCCTTCCGGAGGGGGATTCCCACCGCCCTCCCATCCAGGCGCGGCTCTACCGCAAGCGGGCCCTCCACGAGGTCCGCCTGCGGCGCCTGGACGAGGCCCTGGCCTCGGCCACCCGCGCCATGAGCTGCCTGGAGGACCATCCCCTCCACCCGGAACAGCCGCGGATCCGGCTGGCCCTGGGCAAGGTCCACCTCCTGCGCGGCGAGTACCAGCGGGGGCTCCGCGCCCTGGAGGAGGGGCTGCACCTCATCAGCATGGGCAGCGCCAAGGGCCAACACCAGGACCAGGAGGCCCTCCTGGTGGAGCTGGGCCGGGCCCTGGCCCATCAGTCCCAGTTCCAGCGGGCCATCTCCATGATGCAGTCGGCCCAGCGCCTCCTGGAGCACCACCAGGACCACCGGGGCCTCGCCAGCGTCCAGATCGCCCTGGGCCAGATCTTCCAGGCCCACGGCCAGCCCGAGACCGCCCACGCCCTCCTGCGGGAGGCCCTCCACCTCAGCCGCGCCCATTCGGACCTCGCCCTGCAGGCCCAGGCCCACATGGCCCTGGGGGCCCACCGCAGCCTCCAGCACGCGCTGGGACCGGCCCTCTCCCACTTCGAGCGGGCCCTGGAGCGCTTCCATCGCCTGGGGGAGACCCCCCTCTCCACCCACGCCCGGGTCTGGAAGTCCCGCACCCTGGCCGCCCTGGGGGATTTCACCAACGCCGAGCACGCCCTCCTCCAGGCCCTCTCCACGCCCCGCCACGACCTGACCCCCCTGGAGCTGGGGGACCAGGCCTTCCTGCAGGCGGAGATCGCGGGCTTCCAGTCCGCCTGGAAGGACGCCGCCCGCCTCTACCACCAGGCCGCGGACATCTTCGAGGGGGCCGGCCTCCTGTGGCGGCAGCGCATGTCCCAGCTGAGGCAGGTCCAGTCCGAGGCCCACGCGGTCCGGCACGCGGGGGACCCGGCGGCCCTCGAAAGCCCCTGGGGCTGCCTGGAGGTCCTGAAGGGCCCCGTGGAAGGCTCCGGCTCCCGCTGGCTGGAGCTGGAATGGCACCTGGCCCACGCCCTCCTGCTCGGCGCCTCGGGCCAGGACGAGGTGGTGGTCTCCGAGGCCCTCCTCGCCTACGGCCAGGTGCTGGCCGGGGCCCGAGAGCTGCGCTTTCCGGCCGTGGTCCTGGAGGCCAGCGCCCACGTGGCGGAGCTGCTGGTCCGCCAGGGAGAGCGGTTCGGGGCCCGCTCCCGCCTGCAGGACGCCTTCGCCAGCTTCCAGGAGATCTGGACCCAGATCCCCGAAAGCCACGAGACCACCTTCCTCGGCCGCCCGGACATGCACCTCTTCAAGGAGGCCGTCGAGGCCGCGGGCCTGCGCTTCGTCCTGCCCGAGCGCGTGGATCCCCTGGCAGACTGGACCCCCACCCAGGCCAACCTGCCCACCGTCCTGCTTCCCGAATAGCCATGAGCCACCACAGCGCCGATCGCACCCCCATCACCATCCCCGCCCTGCTCAAGCGCGCGGCCGACGGCGAGAAGCTGGTGATGACCACCGCCTACGACGCCGTCACCGCCGCCATCGCCGACGCCGCGGGGGTGGACATCATCCTGGTGGGCGATAGCGTGGGGAACGTCTGCCTGGGCTTCGAGAACACGCTGCCGGTCAGCATGGCCATGATGAACCACCACCTGGAGGCCGTGGCCCGCACCCGCCCCCGGGCCCTCCTGCTGGGGGACATGCCCTACCTCAGCTTCCACCTCAGCCCCGAGGACACCCTGCGGAACGCGGGGGACTTCATCCGCCGCGGGGCCGCGGGGGTCAAGCTCGAAGGGGGCGCCAAGCGCCTCCCCATGATCCGGGCCCTCATCGACGCGGAGATCCCCGTCATGGGCCACCTGGGGCTCACCCCCCAGAGCGTCCACGCCATGGGGGGCTTCAAAGTCCAGGGGAAGGCCGAGGCCCAGGCCATCCGGATCCTGGAGGACGCTCATCGCCTCCAGGACGCGGGCTGTTTCATCGTATTGATGGAGGGCGTTCCGGCGGAGCTGGCCGCCCGGGTCACCGAGACCCTGGAGGTCCCCACCATCGGCATCGGCGCCGGTCCCCACTGTTCGGGCCAGGTCCTGGTCCTCCACGACATCCTGGGCCTGCTCCCGGGCCCCTCCGCGAAATTCGTCCGGAAATACCTGGACGGCTTCGCGCTGTGCACGGAATCCCTCGCCTCCTGGGCCGCGGACGTGCGCTCCGGCGCCTTCCCCGGCGAGGCGGAATCCTATACCCTTCCAAGAGCCGTCCACAGCACATTGCAGCAGTGGCGCCCCGTTCCGTAGCCACGGGACGCTGCCTGATCCCGGAGTGAGTCTTTCCATGCGTGTCATCCGAAGTGTCGCCGAACTGCGCATTGCGCTGAAACAGTGCAGGGAGTCCGGCAAGCGCATCGGCTTCGTTCCGACCATGGGCTTCCTGCACGAGGGCCACGGGTCCCTGATCCGCCAGAGCACGGCCCGCTGCGACGTCACGGTCGTCAGCATCTTCGTGAACCCCACCCAGTTCGGACCCGGCGAGGACCTCTCCCGCTACCCCAGGGATCCGGAAAACGATCAGAGCCTCTGCCTGCGCATGGGGGTGGACATCCTCTTCATGCCCGAGGTGCAGGAGATGTACCCCTCCTACTTCGGCACCCACATCGAACCCGGCCCCATCGCCGAGTCCCTCTGCGGCCGCTTCCGCCCTGGCCACTTTCGGGGGGTCGCCACGGTGGTGGCCAAGCTCTTCAACATCGTGCTGCCGGATCTCGCCTTCTTCGGCCAGAAGGACCTGCAGCAGACGGCGGTCATCAAGCGCATGGTGAAGGACCTCAACATGCCCGTGGACGTGGTGGTGGCGCCCACCATCCGCGAGGTGGACGGCCTGGCCCTCAGCAGCCGGAACATCTACCTGAGCCCCGAGGACCGGAAGAGGGCCCTGGCCATCAGCCGCGGCCTCTTCGCGGCCGAGAGCGCCTTCCGCGACGGGGAGCGGCAGGTGCAGCGCCTGGAGGGACTCGCCCGGGACCCCCTCCAGGAACTGGACTCCCTCCAGTACTGCGACGTGGTGGACGCCCAGAGCCTCGAACCCCTGGACGGAACCCTGGACCGCCCGGCGGCCATCGCCGTGGCCGGCTACGTGGGCCCTACCCGGCTGATCGACAACATCCTGCTGGTGAACCACGCGGAGAGCAACAGCCTGAGCGCCCTGCCCTCCCAGCCCTTCCCCCTTCCGGGATAGTTCGCTTGGGAGGCCCCATGCCGACCCCGCTCCTGCTCAGCGTCGCCCTCCTCGCCCTTCAGGGACGGGGCCACAAGGGCCTGCCCCCGGGGCTGGCCAAGAAGGAGAGCGGGGACCTTCCCCCCGGCCTCGCCAAGAAGGGCGGACTGCCTCCGGGCCTGGCCAAGAAGTACGGCCGCCTGCCCGAACGCCCCTGCATCGCCGTGGATCCCCGCCGCGGGGACCCGGCCGTGTTCCCCGGGGGCGGCCGACGGGGGCTGAGGAAGTGGCTCACGGGCTCCCTCCCGGTGGAGCTCGGCGACCTGCTTCGCATGCCCTCCGCCCCGCCGCCGGTCCCCCTGCCCAAGGTCGGCGTGGATCTCCACGTGGTGCTCTTCGAGTAGTTCCTAGGCCCCATCCCCGGGATTTCAAGGCCGATTCCGCGGATCCCGGCGTGGCGGAGGCCGAGGCGGGACCCCATGATCTTCCTGGCAATCCTGCCGAGGAGGCCGCCATGTGGATGTTCTTGCACGCTGCCTGCCTGACCCTGGCCCTGACCCCCGCCGCAGTCCCGCCGGATCCCCGCCCGGCGCCTTGGACGGACGACGACGAGGACCGGGGACGAGGGAAGTCCAAGCACAAGTGGGACAAGGACGAACGCAAATGGGAGAAGGAGGAGCGGAAATGGGTCCGGCACCGCTTCCACGAGGAGCACGAGGACGACCAGGGCTGGGACTGGGAGCATCCCCGCCATCGCCATCCCTGCCCCCCCTGGATGGCCGGGTACTGGAGGCCCCGGGACCGCCACTACGTGGCCCTGGTGCCGGGGGACTCCTCCCGAATCTACGTGCTGGTGGGGGGACGCTGGGTCCTCAAGCGGGTCTGGGACCCGAACTTCCGCCTGGACATCGAGGGGGCCTACGCCCTGCCCATGGCTCCGCCGCCGGTGCCGCTGCCCCCGGTGGGCCTGAGCCTGCACCTGGTGCTGCTCGATTAGTCCCCGGGGGCGCCCACTAGGCAAAATTGGATCTGGAATGGGGGCGCCTTTGGCCCCATGCTTGGGATTCGGCCGGGACTCGTCAGGAGCCTGGACCAGGAGAGCCTATGCTGCGCCACTTCCTGCTCGGAAAGATCCATCGCGCGGTGGTCACCCGCGCGGACCTGGACTACGTCGGGTCCATCACCATCGACCCGCTGCTCGTGGAGGCCGCCGGCTTCCTGGAAAACGAGAAGGTCGATATCTACGACGTGACCAACGGGGCCCGCATCTCCACCTACGTGATCCCGGGGATCCCCGGCTCCGGGGAGGTGGGCATCAACGGGGCCGCGGCCCACCTGGTCAGGGCCGGGGACTTGGTCATCATCGCCAACTACGGGTGGATGACGGAGGAGGAGGCCGCGGATCGAACCCCCAAGGTGGTCTTCGTGGACGAGCGGAACCGGATCCTGAGCCTGGCCTCCCAGGAACGCACCCCCGCCGTCGCCGACGCCTTCGCCTGAGCGAATCGTTTTTCCTGATTTATAAGCCTTTCCGCTCCGGCCCCTCTCGGGTAAGAATGGTCCTACCCCGCCGCCTGGTACGGCCCGGGGGGATGGGAGCGGGACGGGTTCGTCCCCTCGCCGGCTTCGCGAGAGGTACAACCCATGGATATCCGCCGGTCCCTGGTGGTCAATGCGACCCCACTGGAGACACGCATAGCCCTATTGGAGAACGGGCAGCTGTGTGAATTATTCATCGAACGCACCACCCAGGCCAGCCAGGTGGGGGACGTCTACAAGGGGCGGGTGGCCAAGCTCCTGCCCGGCATGCAAAGCGCCTTCGTCTCCTTCGGCGGGGCCAAGGACGGCTTCCTCTACCTGGACGAGCCCGAGGCCCACCGCCTGACGGAGGAGGGCTCCGACGCCGTGGAGGAGGAGGACAACACCGCCGTCGAGGACTTCCCGCCCATCCCCCCGAGCCTTCCCCCGGTCAAGGAGGGGGACGAGATCATGGTGCAGGTGGTGAAGGATCCCATCGGCACCAAGGGGCCCCGCCTCTCCCGCCACCTCAGCTTCCCCGGCCGCTTCCTGGTCTTCATGCCGGGCATCGACCACGTGGGCATCAGCCGGAAGATCACGGACCCCGAGGAGAGGGACCGGCTGCGCAGCCTCATCAAGTCCCACGCCCTGCCCGGCGAGGGCTTCATCGTCCGCACCGCCGCCATCGGCGAGAAGGACGAGGACCTGGTCTCCGACGTGGCCTTCCTGCGGGAGCTTTGGGAGGCGGAGGTGAGGACCCGGGCGGACAAGCTCTCCGCCCCCAGCCTGGTCTGGCAGGACTTCCGCCTCCTGAAGAAGGTGCTGAGGGACCTCTTCCGGGAGGAGGTGGCGAGCTTCTGGGTGGACGATCCGTCCACCTACGAGGACGTGGTGACCTTCGTGAAGAAGCTGCACCCCGAATGGGTGGAGCGGGTGAAGCTCTGGTCCAGCGACATCGCCATCTTCAGCGCCTTCGGCATCGAGCAGGAGATCGAGGCCGCCCGCAGCCCCAAGGTCTACCTCAAGCACGGGGGCTCCATCGTCATCAACCAGACCGAAGCGCTGGTGAGCGTGGACGTGAACACCGGGAAGTTCATCGGGAAGAACGACCTGGAGGAGACCGTCTTCCACGCCAACCTGGAAGCGGTGCCCGAGATCGTCCGCCAGCTTCGCCTGCGCAACCTCGGCGGCATCGTGGTCATCGATTTCATCGACATGGTGGACCCGGCCCACCGGGAATCCCTCCTGGCCCGACTCCAGGAAGAGCTCCGACGGGACCGCAACCACGCCCGGGCCGGCGGCATCAGCGAATTCGGCCTGGTGGAGATGACCCGCAAGCGCACGGGCCCCTCCCTGGAGCGGCAGCTGACCGAGGTCTGCTCCCACTGCCAGGGCACCGGCCGGCTCACGAGCGCCGAGACCGTGGCCCTCAAGGCCTATCGCGAGATCGCCCGCCAGGGGGAGCGCCTGCGGGGAGCGACGGTGCGCATCACCTTCCATCCCGAGGTCAAGGCCATCCTGCAGGCCGATCTGCGCGAAGGCATCATCCAGCTGGCGCGGGCCCTCGGGGCCCACGTCCTGGTGACGGAGAAGGCCGACGGCCCCAGGCACGGCCTGGGCTTCGAGGTGCTGGCCCCCAAAAGCGGGGCTTGATTTCCGCGTCACGGTCGAGCACCTTAAGGCACCCCATCCCCATCGCCGAAGGAGCCACCATGAAACGCCTCGCCCGCCTGCTGCTCGCCCTGGCCTTCCTGGCCCCCGCCTTCGCCGGCGACCTCGCCTTCAGCCCCGACACCGTGCACACGGTGCTGGGCTTCAAGGCCTCCACCCTGCTCTTCGACGTGCCCGGCCGCTTCCAGGACTACCGCGTGAACATCACCGGGGATCCCAAGAACCCCGACGGCGCCAGCGTGAAGCTGACCATCTACGCCAACTCCATCAACACGGCGGTCAAGCAGCGCGACACGCACCTGAAGTCCGAAGACTTCTTCGACGTGGCCAACTTCCCGAAGATCACCTTCACCTCGTCGAAGGTCTCCAAGGACGGCGCCAAGATCCTCGTCGCCGGGACCCTGGACATGCACGGAGTGAAGAAGGAGATGACCCTGGCCTTCGACCCCGTCAACGCCCTGAACGGAGCCGGCACGGACACCTGGGCCTTCAAGACCACCGCCAAGCTCAGCCGCAAGGACTTCGGCATCGGCGTCGACAGCGTGGCCGCCAAGATCAGCCTCAAGGACGAGGTGGAGCTGAACCTGCTCCTGGTGGGCTTCTTCGAGGAGCCCAAGGCCGCCCCGGCCAAGAAGGGCGGAAAGAAGTAGGTCCCAGCCCGGTTCGATCACGACGCGGCCCGCGAGGGCCGCGTTCTTTTTATCCCAAGGTCACGACCCGTTCGCAGCGCTCCGCCAGGTGGGCGTTGTGGGTCACCAGGAGGGTCGTGGGACGCAGGTCCCCGTGGAGGCGTAGCAGGAAGCCGAAGACCTCTTCCGCGGTGGCGGGATCGAGGTTGCCCGTGGGCTCGTCCAGCAGCCACAGGGCCGGCCGACGCACCAGGGCCCGCGCCAGGCCCGCCCGGGCCGCCTGGCCCCCGCTCAGCTGCGAGGGCAGGCGCTCCGCCAGGTCCGCGAGCCCCACCACCTCCAGCAGCGCCGAGGCCCAGGCCTCGTCCTCCCGCCCCGGGGCCCGCTCGATGCGAACGGGCATCAGCAGGTTTTCCCGCACCGTGAACTCCGGCAGCAGGTGGGGCTGCTGGAAGGCCAGACCCACCCGGGCCCGACGATGGAGGGCCAGGGCCTCCGCGGCGCCGGAGGCCAGGGCCTCGCCTCCCACGCGGATCTCCCCGCCCTCCCAGCGGTCCAGCCCCGCCACGCAATTGAGCAAGGTGGTCTTGCCCACCCCCGAGACCCCGACGATGGCGCAGAGGCAGCCGGCCTCGATTTCCAGGGAGAAGCCGTCGAAGACCGGGTGCTCCGCCCCGGCGTAGGTCTTGCGGAGCCCCGCAACCTGGAGGGCCTGGCCGATCACCGAAGGACCTCCACCAGCTTCCAGTAGAGCTCGAAGGTGGCCAGCGCGTCCCCCAGGGCCGTGTGGCGGCTGGCCTCCGGGACGTGGACGCCGAAGTGGGCGAAGAGGCCGTCACTGCTCAGCTTGAGATCCCGGGGGAGGCGCCCGGCGTCCCTCAGGGCGGCGGCGATGGCGTGGGTGTCGACGGTGCGGTGATGGAAGCGGGGCTCGAGGCTGCGCCCCTGGGATTCCAGGAAGGCCCCCAGGAAGGCCCGGTCGAAGGCGACGTTGTGGCCCACCAGCGTGAGGCTGGCCTCGGGAGGAAAGTGGCGGCGCAGGAAGGCGTCCAGCAGGTCCAGGGCCCCCGCGGGCACGTGGGCCCCCTCGTGGTGGACCGCCAGATCGATGCGGTTCACCTTCATGCCCCCGCCGCTGACCACGTAGGGATCGTGCTTGATGGCGATTTCCGTGCGGTCCCTCACGCCGGTCTTGTCCCCCACCACCAGGCCCAAGGTGAGCAGGCTGTGGCGCCGGGGGTCCAGGCCCCCGGTCTCCGTGTCCAAGAAGAGGTAGGCGTCGGAATTCATTCGGCCCTCAGCGCCTCCACCGGATCCGTATGGGCCGCCTTGCGGGCGGGGTAGCGCGAGGCCCACCAGCCCACCAGCAGGGGAAAGGCCGCCACCAGGACCAGGTCCGCCGCGTGGAGGCGGAAGGGCAGGTAGGTGATGAAGTCGTAGACCGCGCTGGGGAGCCGGACGAGCCTGAAGCGGTCCGCCAGCAGGCAGAAGGGCACCGCCAGCCCCAGCCCCCAGGCGGTGCCGACGAAGCTGATCCGCAGGCCCTGGAGCTCGAAAAGGCGCTGGACCTGCCGGGGCGTGGCCCCGAGGGCCAGCAGCACGCCCAGGTCCCGTCGCTTCTCCGTCACCAGCAGCACCAGGCTCGCCACGATGTTGAAGGCGGCCACCCGCACGATCAGCGAGAACCCGATGTGAACACGCCCCGTCTCCACCCGGAGGGCAGCGCAAGCGGGACGACGCGTCTCCCGCAGGTCCGTGGCCACGTAGGCCCCCCCGAGGGCCCGCAGCACGGCGGGCTTCACCGCCTCGATGTCCCCGACCCCCCGGGCCCGGACCTCGATCATCTCCGCCTGGTCCGTGCGCGCCAGTCGCTTGGCGTCCTCCAGGTGCATGAAGACCCAGCCCTTGTCGTACTCGCTGATGTGGCTCTCGAAGGTCCCCGCCACCGTCAGAGCGATTGGCTTGGGCTGGAGGCCCCCGGGCCCCAGGTCCAGCCTGGAGGGGGCGATGCTCACGGTGTCGCCCAGGCGCAGGGAGAGGCGCTGGGCCAGCTCGCGACCCACCACCACCTCGCCCTCCTGGAGGGCCGTGATGGGGATGGGGCGCAGGGACTGGAAGATGGCGCTGGTCCCGCCGGCGCTGGAGGGATCCACGGCCTTGAGGGCCACCGCCTCCGGAGGAGAGGAGGTGCCGGGCAGGTTGAGCAGGCCCTTCTCGAAGCGGATGGGGCTGGCGGCCACCACGCCGGGGACGGCCCGGATCTTCGCCAGGGCCCCGGCCGTGTCCGGCAGGTCCGCCAGCATGTGCGCCACGGTGAAGTGGGCCGTGGCCTGGAAGAGGTTGGTCTGGATCTCCTCCGCGAAGCCGTTCATGAGACCCATGGCTACCACCAGGGCGAAGACCCCCAGGGCGATGCCCCACCGCGCGAAGCCCACCATGACCCGCACGAAGGCGCCCTTCTTGCGGGTGCCGAGGTAGCGCTGCGCGACGAAGGCCTCGAAGGATTTCATCGCGTCCTGGACCTGCTTGGCATCAGTGCTCCCGCTCCTGGTCCTGCACGAAGCGCACGAGGAGGCGGTCCACCAGTTCCCACACCTCCACCAGGGCCGCGACGGCCATGACGAGGCCCAGGCCCAGGGCCAGGCCCCGCCCCCAGGGGCCCACCAGCAGGCGGCCCAGGGCCGGCCGCTCCCAGAAGCGCACGGGCACCCGGAGACGGTTGTAGAGGGAGAGGGTGGTGAGCAGCATCCCGCCCCAGAGCAGGTAGAAAAAGCGCAGGCCCCGCACCAGGATGTCCCGGACGAAGGCGGTTGGGGGGACGGGATGCATGCTCAGGACCGGCGAGGGGATGGCCCCCGGGATCCGGGGGCCTTTCGACGAAAGGGAGAGGCTCACTTGGCGAGGAAGGGGGCCTCGATGAAGAGGGTCTCCTGGCCGGCCTGCTTGCTGAGCATCCCGCTGACGGTCACGGTCTCGCCCATCTTTTCGCTGAAGGTCTTGGCGAGGCTCACCTGCCCGTCCCGGCGGGGATGGTGCTGCTCCGCCAGCAGCATCACCACCCGGCCCTCCTTGGTCAGGATGCCCACGGGGGCGCCGTTGGCCACGCACTTGGTGCCGCAGGCCTTGTGGGCCTCGCCGCGCTTGCCCAGCTGGAGGTAGCAGGAGAGATCGATGACTTCGCCGGTGAAGGTGGCGGGCTTGGCGGCGGCGAGGATGGCCTTGTGCTCATCCTTGTTGGCCGCCTCCACGGTGGTGGGGGACCAGGCCGGGGCGGCCTTGGGGGCCTCCGGGGCGGGAGCTTGGATCATCAGGGCGGTGAGCAGAGCGAGCACGGTGTCCTCCAGAAAGGGAGAATCAGTATAGACCGCCTCCCGCGATGGGGCCCCACCGCATCCGAAATGGGGGGTGGACCGCTAGGGGGCCAGGGTCTGCCAGGCCAGGCGCAGCACCAGCAAACCCACCACCGAGATGAAGAAGCCCCGCACGAAGCGAGCCCCCTTCTCCAGGGCCAGATGGGCGCCCAGGTAGCCCCCCACGCCGTTGACCAGGGCCATGGACGCGGCCACCAGGGGCACCCAGCTCCCCCGGCCCAGAAAGAGGACCACGCTGGCGCAGTTGGAGGCCCAGTTCACGCTCTTGGCCAGGGCCGAGGCCCGAAGGAAGTCGAAGCCCAGCACGGCCACGAAGAGGAAGATGAGCAGGGAGCCCGTCCCGGGGCCGAAGAAGCCGTCGTAGAAGCCCAGCACCAGGGCGATGAGGACCGCGAGGCCCCGCTGGTGATGGAGCCCGTACTTGGGGGCGTGGACGTGGCCCAGGTCCGGCTTGAGGAGGGTCCAGAGCAGCATGGCCACCATGAGGCCCAGCATCACCGGGCGCAGGAAGGCCCCCTTCACCCGGTAGGCGAGGGCTACGCCGCCCGCCGCGCCGATCATGGCCGCCGCCACGGGGCCCACCAGCTCCCGCAGGTGCAGGGCCCCCGAACGGATGAACTTCCCTGCGGCCATGGAGGTGCCCACGAAGGACTGGGCCTTGTTCACGCCCAGGATCACCGGGAGGGGGGCCCCGGGCAGGCCCAGCATCAGGGCGGGCATGGAGATCAGCCCGCCGCCCCCCACCACGGCGTCGATGAAACCCGCCGCCAGGGCGGCCAGGACCAGAAGAAGGAGGTGTCCTGGGGGGATCATGGGGGCTCGGCTCCGGCGAAGGGCCGGAAAGGCAGGGCGGGCGGCTCGTGCCGGAGCCGGGGCCGAGGAAGGGACGGTCCGGCGTGGAGGTCATTCTGACCCTCGCCGGGTCCCGGCTCCAAGTGCCGCGGGTGGGGCGTCCGGGCGTGGAGGTTATTCTGACCCTCGCCGGGTCCCGGCTCCAAGCGCCACGGGTGGGGCGTCCGGGCGTGGAGGTTATTCTGACCCTCGCCGGGTCCCGGCTCC
>CAYSXG010000042.1:0-10986 GCA_964434895.1 uncultured Solibacteraceae bacterium
ACCCAGTCACTCCACACGGGGAGGTCCGCAAGCAGCATGGCCTGGTCTGGAGCGATCCCGTAAGCGGCCTGGATCTCGGGAGGCGTCGGCACGACGAAGGTCTGCACGCCTGCGGGGATGCCCGCTCGTATCTGGGGAAAAAGGTCGGCGTGGAAGGGGCCGAGGTCGGCCGTGTGGGCCGCCAATGGGCCCTCGGCGACCCGGTGATCCGGCAGGCGTCTGAGCAGCGCGGACGGCGTGCCGATCCCGTCAATTGGCTTGATGCCCGGCAATGCGCGCACTTCACTGGCGAGCGACGCCAACTCCGTCGGCGCTCGTCCCGTCAATACAGCCAGGCGGTAGCGCTCCAGGCCTATACCTTCCTCGAGCATGGGAAACTGCCCCCCGCTGCCTTCCAACTTGGCTTGCCCGCCCCTCCTTTCGGGCCCGGGCCGGGCTGAGGGCCGTGGCCCCCCCAAGTTCCCCCGGCCGGATGGCCCGGAGCCGGGGGTCTGTGCCGTCCTTGGGGCCTTCTTTGGGGGTTTCCTTGGGGACGGCCTTGGGGGCAGGGGGCTCCGGGGTCGGCTCCGGCGCCGGGATCGGGGTGACCGTGGACGCCGCCGGAGAGGGCGGCGTGGAGGCGGCGGGGGCCGGAGGAGGGGGGGCCGGGACGGGGGCCGGGTCCGAGGCGGCGGGAAGGAGGGGGGGGACCCGGGGCCGGCGCTGCTGCCAGGCCCACCATCCGGCGGCCGCCCCCAGGAGGATCAGGACCAGGAGGACCCACAGAAGGCCCCGTCCCCTTCGAGGGGGCTCCGGGACCATCGGGTCGGGGACCTCGGCGGGGCGGGACTCCTCGTCCAGGGAGGAAATGCGGATGGCGGGTTCCTCGGGGGCGTGCTCCGGCTCTGCCGGGGGCGGGACCTCCACGGGGGTCGGCAGCTCCGCCTGGCCCTCCTCGGCCTCCACCGTTTCCAGGGGGATGGGGGCGACGGGGAAGGGCTGCGTGGTCTGGGGGATCTCCTGGGCCTCCGGCAGCTCCGGAAGGCTGTCCAGGGCCTCGGAAAGGTGGTCCAGGTTGGTGGTGGGCTTGGCGGCGGCCTCGATGGAGGCGAAGAGGGAGGGGGCCAGTTCCCCCGTGGGTTCGGGGAAGGGGGCCGAGGGAGGTTCCGGCTCCGGCGTGAGGGCCTGGTCCAGGGCCGTGCGGTCCAGGGGGGGCAGCTCGTACAGGCGCGCCCAGCCCATTTCCCGCAGGAAGAGGGCGAAGGCCCCTAGGCGAAGGGGCTCCACCCCTCCCTCCCGGGCCAGCTCCAGGAGGGTGCGGCTGCCGTCCAGCAGGGGGGGGAGGCGGGCCAGGTCCACCGGGAGGCTCAGTTCCGTGAGGCGCTTGCCTTCCAGCAGGACCACCTGGTTGAGGGGGCCCAGGAGCTCGAGCACCTGCTCCCGGTCCTGGAGGTTCAGGAGGCCGTTCAGCAGCAGCAGGGGGGTTTCGAAGGGGAGGCGGACGACGTTCCCCTCCAGCTCCCGGGCCTCGAAGGCGGGGACGGTCTCCGGGGTGGCCATGGCTCCCCAGACCACCCGCTCCACCTGGAGCCGGGCCACCTCCAGCAGCACCCGCTGGGTGATGAAGCCCATGTCGATGAGGTTCTTCCCCACGCTGAGGCCGGGCTTGAGGTTGGCCATGGCGTAGTCCAGCTGGGCCTGGGTCATGAGGCCCCGCTCCACGAGCAGGGCCGTGAGTCGGTCCTGGGGGTGGGTGCTCTGGGCGAAGACGACGTCGCCGCTGTCCAGGAAGACCACGCGGTTGGGGTCTTGGCCCAGCTTCCAGACGCCGGTGGCCTTGGCGCGGTGCCGATGGAAGAGGTCGGAAAGGCCCGGGAGGGTCATGGGTTCACCGCACGATCCAGCGTTGCAATTTGAGTTTGCCGACCTTCACCAGGAGCTGGGTGGCCTCCCGCAGGGCCAGGCGGAAGGAGGGGTCCCCGACCTTGGCCCCGTCCAGGCTGACGGCCCCTTGGGCGATGAGGCGCTCGGCCTCCTTGCGGCTTTCGGCCAGGCCCCGCTCCACCAGCAGGCGGGTGAGGGGGACCTCCCCTTCGGTGGCGGGCACCTGCACCTCCGGCGCGTCCTCGGTCCTCCGCTCCGAGAAGCGCTTGATCCAGCGCTCCCGGGCCCCCTCCGCCGCGGAGGCCCCGTGGAACTGCGCCACGATGGCCTGGGCCAGGTCCTTCTTGGCGTCCATGGGATGGCCCCCCTTCAGGGCCTCGATCTCTGCCGGGAGCTTGTCCGTGAGGAGGAGCCACCAGTCCCACAGGGTGGCGTCGCTGATGCTCATGGCCTTGCCGAACTGGGTGTCTGGGTCCTCGAGGAATCCGATGTAATTGTTGAGGGATTTTGACATCTTATCGACGCCGTCCAGACCCGCCAGGAGGGGGACCGTGAGCACCACCTGGGGTTTCTGGCCGCTGGCCTCCTGCAGGTCCCGGCCCCGCATGAGGTTGAAGAGCTGGTCGTTGCCCCCCAGCTCCACGTCGCTTTCCAGGGCCACGGAATCGTAGGCCTGCACCAGGGGGTAGAGCAGCTCGTGGAAGGAGATGGGCTGGGAGGCCTCCATCCGCTTCTGGAAGTCGTTGCGCTCCAGGAGCTGGGCCACGGTGAACCGGGAGGCCAGGCGGATCCAGTCCTCCCCCCTCAGGCCGCTCATCCATTCGCTGTTGAAGCGGATCCGCGTCCGCTCCGGGTCCAGCACCTTGAAGACCTGGGCCTTGTAGGTCTCGGCGTTGGCCAGGACCTCGTCGCGGGTGAGGGGGGGGCGGGTGGCCTTCTTGCCCGTGGGATCGCCGATCATGCCCGTGAAATCCCCGATGAGGAAGGTGACCTCGTGGCCCAGCTGCTGGAACTGGGCCATCTTGCGCAGCAGCACGCCGTGGCCCAGGTGCAGGTCCGGGGCCGTGGGATCGAAGCCCGCCTTGACGCGCAGGGGGCGCCCCTCGGACAGCCGGGCCCTCAGCAGGTCCGCGCTGTGGCAGGTGACGGTGCCCTTGAGGAGCAGATCGAGGGCGGCTTCCACCTGGGGGGAAGGGACGGAAGAAAGGGCGGTCATGACTGCATCTTGGCTGAAATGACGGCGTTCATCCAGTGTGGTGCCCCCGAACCCAATGGTGCACGTACTTCTGGCGGGGTACACCAGTCGCGCCCCGAAATCAGTCCAGGCTGATGTCCACCAGCCGGTCGTTCTCGCTTTCGAAACGGAGGGTCCCGCCCTTGGGCAGGGGGTAGCGGACGCGGGTGCGCCGCACGCCGTTCTCGACGGAGCGGTGGAACTGCATGGCCCCGTGGGTGGCCATCATGGTCTTGAAGTCCGGCCGCCTTTCGGGGACCTCGTCCAGCCGGGGGCGCCAGGCGGCGGCGGCCTTGAGGAAGTCCTCCACGGTGGGATAGCGGTTCGCCAGGCGGGGGTTGGCGGCGTAGAGGGCCCGCGTGCCCTCCTCGGTGCGGAGCTGGCGGAGGTCCGCGTGGAGGTCCGCCCAGGCGGTGTCGAAGGCCTCGGTGCCCTTCTTCATGCCCAGGCCCACGAGCACCACGCAGCCTCCGAAGAAGAGGAGGCAGGCCACGCCGCAGCCCAGGACGATCTTGGCCCCGGTGGGGAGCCCCTTCCGGGGGGGAGGGAGGGTTTCCTGGTTCCAGCTGGAATCGACCACGGGCACCGCCTAGGGCTAGAGAAGGTTGCTGGCCAGTTCCGCCAGGCGACTGCGCTCGCCCTTGGAAAGGAGGATGTGGCCGGCGATGTCCTGGGCCTTGAAGTGCTCGGCCAGGAAGGAGAGGCCGTTGGTGCTGGCGTCCACGTAGGGGTTGTCGATCTGGTTGGGATCCCCGGTGAGGACGATCTTGGTGCCCTCCCCCGCCCGGGTGAGGATGGTCTTCACCTCGTGGGGCGTGAGGTTCTGGGCCTCGTCCACGATCATGTACTGGTTGGGGATGCTGCGGCCCCGGATGTAGGTGAGGGGCTCGATGGAGAGGTAGCCGCCCTCCTCCAACTGACCCGTGGTCATCGTATTTCGGCGCCGGGCTTCCATGTTGGCGGCCACGATGAAATCCAGGTTGTCGTAGATGGGTTGCATGTAGGGCCGCAGTTTTTCGTTCACGTCCCCGGGCAGGTAACCCAGATCGCGGCCCATGGGAATGACGGGTCTACTGACCAGGAGTCGGTTATATCGCTCCTCGTCCACCACCTGCTGGAGGCCCGCGGCGATGGCCAGGAGCGTCTTGCCGGTGCCCGCCTTGCCGATGAGGGTCACGACCTGCACCGAATCGTCCAGGAGGAGCTCCATGGCGAACTGCTGCTCCCGATTCCGGGGCTTCACGCCCCAGGGGGGATCGAAGCGCCGCAGGGGGCGCACGCGGCTTTCGGAGCCCAGGTAGCGACCCAGGGCCGTGTGGCTGGGGTTGAGCTGGTCCACCACCGTGACCATCTGGTTGGGCAAGAAGGGGTGCTCGTCGTCCTGGGGCAGGCCCGCGTCGAAGAGCTCGTCCAGCTCCGCCTCCCCGGTCTCCAGGATGCGGTGGCCCGTGTAGAGCTCCTCGATCTCCACCATGTCCGTGGTGTAGTCCTCGGCGGTCAGCCCCGCGGCGTCGGCCTTGATGCGCAGGTTCGTGTCCTTGGTGACCAGGACCACCTTCTCCTTGCGGGACTTGAGAAGGGCCTGGGCGCAGGCCAGGATCTGGTTGTCCGCCAGGTGCTTGTCCAGGGTCGGGAAGATCTGGTCCAGGTGGTGGGGGGTGACGTCCACCCGCAGGGTGCCGCCCCCCTCCAGCTTCACGCCCTGGTTGAGGCTGCCCTTCTCCCTCAGCTTGTCCAGGTGCCGGGACACGGTGCGGGCGTTGCGGCCGATTTCCGTCTGGTCCTTCTTGAAGTGGTCCACCTCCTCGATGACCACGATGGGGATCACCACGTCGTGTTCCTGGAAGTGGAACACCGCCTGGGGATCGTGGAGCAGCACGTTGGTGTCGAGGACGAAGATCTTTCGTTGGCTGGCGACCATCAGGACCTCGCGGACGTTTGGGGGAGCCTATCACCGCTCAGGCGGGCGGGACAGTCCTGGTAGCATCGTCTTGTGAGGTGAAATCCCATGAAATCCCTGATGCCCTTTCTGATGGTGACCGCCGTGCTCCAGGCCCAGCAGCCCCCGAAGTATCCCGAGACTCGCCGGGACGGCGTGGTGGAGGACTATTTCGGGACCCCGGTGCCCGATCCCTACCGCTGGCTGGAGGACGACAACAGCAAGGAAACCAAGGCCTGGGTGGAGGCCGAGAACAAGGTGACCCAGGACTTCCTGGGCCGGGTCCCCGAGCGAGAGGGGCTCCGCCAGCGCCTGACGAAGCTCTGGAACTACGAGCGCTTTTCCAGCCCCTCCAAGTACGGCCAGCACTACTTCTATTCCCGCAACGATGGACTCCAGAACCAGGCGGTGCTCTACGTCACGGACCAGCTCGCCCAGCCGGGCCGGGTCCTGCTGGATCCCAACGGCTTGTCCAAGGAAGGCACGGTGGCCCTGAACACCCTCTCCTTCGCCCAGGACGGCCGCTACGTGGCCTACGGGCTTTCGGTCGGGGGCTCCGACTGGATCACGTGGAAGGTGCGGGACGTGGCCACGGGCCAGGACCTGCCGGACGAGATCCGGTGGTCCAAGTTCAGTGGCGCCGCCTGGACCAAGGACGGATCCGGCTTCTTCTACAGCCGCTACGACGCCCCCAAGGAGGGGGACGCCCTCAAGGGCGTGAACAAGTTCCAGAAGGTCTACTTCCACCGCGTGGGCACCGCCCAGTCCCAGGACGAACTGGTCTACGAGCGGCCGGACCAGCCGGACTGGGGCCTGGGGGCCGAGGTCACCGACGACGGCCGGTGGCTGCTCATCAGCCAGAGCGAGGGCACCGAGCGCAAGAACCGCCTTTTCGTCAAGGACCTCGGCCGGCCCGGCGCGAAGGTGGAGCCCTTCCTGAACGATTTCGACGCCTTCTACCAGGTGGTGGGCAACGACGGGGAGCGCTTCTACGTCCACACGGACCGGGGGGCCCCCCGGGGACGCCTGGTGGCCCTCTCCCTCAAGGCGCCGAAGGCCCCCAAGGTCCTCATCCCCGAGGCCAAGGGCCGGGACGTGCTGACCCACGTTTCCATGGCCGGCCAGCGCTTCGTGGCCGTGTGGATGCACGATGCCCACGAGCAGGTGGAGCTCTTCGGCCTCGACGGCCGAAAGCAGAAGGCCCTGCGCCTGCCGGCCCTGGGTTCGGTGGGGGAGCGCCTTCCCTCGGGCGGCACCCAGTACTTCGCCGGCAAGCGGGACCAGTCCGAAGGCTTCTACGCATTCACCTCCTTCACCCACCCCACGACCATCTACCGCTACGACTTCAAGACGGGCAAGAGCAGCGTCTTCCGGGCGCCGAAGGTGGACTTCGACCCGGCGGCCTTCGAGACCCGGCAGGTCTTCTACCCCTCCAAGGACGGCACGAAGATCCCCATGTTCCTCGTCCACAAGAAGGGGCTGGCCCTGGACGGCCATAATCCCACCCTGCTCTACGGCTACGGCGGCTTCGACATCTCCCTCACGCCCAGCTTCTCCGTCCCCCGCCTGGTCTGGATGGAGATGGGGGGCGTGCTGGCGGTGGCCAACCTGCGCGGCGGCGGGGAGTACGGGAAGGAGTGGCACGACGCGGGCCGCCTGGCCAAGAAGCAGAACGTCTTCGACGATTTCATCGCCGCCGCGGAATACCTCGTCCGGGAAAAAATCACCTCCACGCCTCGGCTGGCCATCCAGGGCGGCTCCAACGGCGGCCTCCTGGTGGGGGCCTGCATGACCCAGCGGCCGGACCTCTTCGGCGCCTGCCTGCCCCACGTGGGGGTCATGGACATGCTGCGCTACCACAAGTTCACCATCGGCTGGGCCTGGAAGAGCGACTACGACTCCAGCGAAACGGAGGAGGGCTTCAAGCGCCTCATGACCTACAGTCCCGTCCAGAACCTGCGGCCCGGCGTGAAGTACCCTCCGACCCTGGTCTTCACCGGGGACCACGACGACCGCGTGGTGCCCGCCCACAGCCACAAGTTCACGGCCACCCTCCAGGCCTGCCAAGGGGGCCAGGCCCCGGTGCTCACTCGCATCGAGACCAACGCCGGCCACGGCGCCGGCAAGCCCACCGCCAAGCTCATCGCCGAGGTGGCCGACGAATGGGCCTTCCTGGTCAAGGTCCTGGGCATGAAACCGGAGATCCAGCCTTGATGGCCCTGCCGATCTAAGGCAAAATCAAAGGTCGCGCCGCTTTAGCTCAGTTGGTAGAGCATCGGATTCGTAACCCGAAGGTCGGCGGTTCAAATCCGCCAAGCGGCTCCAGCATTGGCCCCCGAAGGGGGCCTTTGCCGTTGGGCGGATTTGAACCGCCGAGTGGGACGGCGGAGGCGCGTGAGCGCCGGGAGCCGGACCGTCCGGGCGAAGCCCGGAGTTCAAATCCGCCAAGCGGCTCCAGCATTGGCCCCCGAAGGGGGCCTTCGCCGTTGGGCGGGTTTGGGCCGCCGAGAAAGTGGGGCGGCCCGGTAGGCGCCCTCGGAGGCCCGACTCGGTATCGGGCCGGAGAGGATCAGCGCCGAGGCCAGCCCCACGCGTTCAAATCCGCCAAGCGGCTCCGGGCAGATCAGGCCGGGGCGCGGCAGGTCTTCACCTGTCCGCGGTGGGCGCCGATGGGAAGGGGCCCACCTCCCCGCACATTCTCCCTAGGAGAAACCCATGAGCAAGCCCCTCGCCGCGTTAATGACCTGCCTGGTGGCCTGGCCTGCGGGGGCCCAGGCCCGGAAGGTGGCCTACTACCGCCTGGACAAAGTCCTTCGGGGGGACGATCTCCCGACCGGCGGGGATATCGCCAAGGGGAACGTGGTGGTCGAGGAACTGGTGGCCGACGGCCGCGGGGGACGCATCGTGCTCTCGGTTCGGTGCTGGCACGACAACGGGCCGCACCAGCCCCGCTACGAGTTCCAGTGGCGCTTCGACCGGGACGTCAGCCGCCTGAGCAAGGGGGACGCCTTCCTCCTCCATTACGAGGGCCGGCGCACGGACGGCCTCGGGGACCGCTGCCCTACGGGATACTGGCGCCCCATGGCCATGGCCAGCGTGCAAGGGGGGGCGGGTGGAGGCCACCTGCTGGGCCAGGAAAGGCTCCCCTATTCCGGCGGCATGCTTGGGTTCCCCAACCGGGACTACGACTTCCGGGTGCATCCCGAGTCCAACGGGCCCGGCGAGCCCCTCGCCCACGACACCCGGGTCCAGGTCGGCACCGGGGACGAGCCCTGGGGGGAATTCCACCTGGTTTTCCAGGCCCGAGGCTCGATGCCCGCGGCCGTCTACCTGTACAAGGCCGTCTACGAAGGCGAAGAGAACCTCGGCGCCTGCGACCTCTCGGGGACCTGGCGCTGTGACGACGGGGGCACCTACGTGCTCCAGGAGTCGGGCCGCCAGCTGACCTGGTCGGCCCAGTCCGGCGACGGTGGCCAGTCCTGGTCCCACGACTTCACCGGTACGGTCCACGCCTGCTGCGTCGTCGTGGGACAGTTCCGGGATCGGGCCCCGGGCCGGGCGCGGAACGAGGGGCCCCTCGTGCTCCGGATCGCCGGCCCCGACCGGTTGGAGAAGGTCTCCGACGAGTCCAACCCGGTCTTCGGAGGCCGGGTCTGGACGCGGGAGCGGTCGAAATGAGGGGCCCCGGCAACGCTCAACCTGCGTAGGGCGAACGTGGACGGTGGTGCCCACGCCCCCCTCGAACCCGATTCACGCTCCCTCCCGGAGCAGGGCGATGACCCGCCCACGAATTTCCTCTCGGATCTCCCGGACCCGCTCGACGGGCTTTCCTTTCGGATCCTCCAGCGGCCAGTCGTCGCGCCGAAGGCCCGGGACGGCCGGACACGCGTCGCCGCAGCCCATGGTGATGAGCCTTTGGGCGCCCTGGGCCATCTCCGGGGTGAGAAGCCGGGGCTTCGCCGAGGCGAGATCGATGCCCACTTCCCGCATGGCCTCCAGGACTTCCGGATGGACGCGGGCCCCGGGGTCGGTGCCGGCGGAGAGGGCGCGGGCCTTCGCGGGGTCCGCCAGGGCGTTGAAGAACGCGGCCGCCATCTGCGAACGGCCCGCGTTGTGGACGCAGGCGAAGATCACGGTCTTCATCGGGGCTCCGTGGGATCGAGGTCGAGCGCGGCCTCCCGAGTGGCCGTGTCCCCGGCGGACAGCCACCGGAACAGCAGGGTGGCCGCGGTGCCTCCCAGGACCTGGGCGACCAGGAAGGCGGGAGCATCGGCCGGGCGGATGCCCGCGAAGGTGTCGGTGACGGTGCGGGCGAGGGTCACGGCCGGATTGGCGAAGGAGGTGGAGGCCGTGAACCAGTAGGCCGCCGTGATGTAGGCACCCACGGCCAAGGAGGCGGACCCGGCGCGGTGCCGGGAGCAGCCCCGGATCACCGCCAGCAGGCCGAAGGTGGCCACCCCCTCGCTGAAGGCCTGGGCCGGGCCGGAACGGACGTGCCGGGACACGGCGAAGAGGGGCAGGCCGAACATGAGATGGGCGGCGGCCACCCCGGCGAAGGCCCCCAGTCCCTGGCCCGCCAGGTAGGGGGGCACGGCCTTCCAGGGGAGCGCCCCTCGGCTGGCGTCCGCCAACGTCACCACCGGGTTGAAGTGGGCGCCGGACAGGGACCCGAAGGTCAGGATGAGCGCCACCAGGCCCGCCCCCGTGGCGAGGGCGTTGGCGAGCAGGGCGATGGCGGCGTTCCCGCCCGAAAGCCGCTCGCCCATGATGCCGGAGCCGACGACGGTCGCCAGCAACAGGGCCGTACCGATCCCTTCGGCGACCACGCGGCGGGGCAGATTCGGGGAGGGTGGGGTGCTCATGGGGCCTCGCGAATGAAGCTGGGGGTTGGGGCGGGGGCACAGCATGCGGGGGCCTTCGCTCGGGCGGAAGCGCCCGCCTCCGCGGCGTCGCGGAGCACCACGAACACCTCCCAGGCGTTGCCATCGGGGTCCTCCACCCAGACCTTGGTCTGGACGGCGTAGCAGCAGGCGATCCGCTCCTCCGCGCGGGTCTTCAGGCCCGCGGCCTCGAAGGCCGCCCGCGCGGCCAGGACGTCCTCGGCGGATCCGACCTGGATGCCGAAATGGTCTGCGTTGATGCCTGTGCGGACGCCCTGCTGCAGGGTGAGGTTGAGGTTCGGGGATCGCAGGTCGAACTTGGCGTAGCCGGGCCGCCGTTTGGCGGTTCGGACCCCGAAGACCCGCTCGTAGAAGGCCACGGAGGCGTCGAGGTCGCTGACGTTGAGTGAAACGTGGGGTTTGAGCACGCCCTGCATGGGGCCCCCTGGATGGTTTATATTTCTATATTTATCGAAATAATGAAGCAAAAAACCATTTAGCAGCAGCTGCCGCCGCCCTTGCAGCAGTCCTCCCACAGGTACTCCGTCAGCTTCCGGAGGACGGGGAAGTTGGCCGCGTAGCGGATGAAGGTGCCGTCGCGCTCCGAGGTGAGCAGCTGCACCGAGGCCAAGCAGTCGAGGTGGTGGCTCAGGGTCGAGGGAGGGATCCCGAGATGCTGCTGGATCTCGCCCGCCGGCGTGCCCCCCTTCGCCCCCTTGACCACCAGCCGAAGGATGGAAAGGCGGACGGGGTGTCCCAAGGCCTTGAGGCGCTCCGACTGAAGCTCCAGGTCCCTGGCCACGAGTCCTCCTGGACGTAATTCTATGAAAGTCGAATCATTCGGCAAGTACTATTTTGAATTATTTCGAATAATTGTCGGCCCAATCCCTCGGCGGCGGTTTTTCAGGGGCGCGGGGGGGCTGACGATAAGCCTGCGGGCGTTCCGCCCCATCCTTCGAGGCCCCCCCATGCACTTCCTGGATCCCGTGGGGAGTTCCGCCCCTTCCTTCGGGGTGGACGATGCCCCCGCCGACGGGTCCGAAGTTCGAGCCGCCATTTAGATAGGTGGC
>CAYSXG010000042.1:10996-11643 GCA_964434895.1 uncultured Solibacteraceae bacterium
CCGACGGGGGTGGGGCGGCCGGATGGCCCGCGCTGAGGGAGGGCGGCCCGCGCCTCCGGGCCCGTGCTGGACTTGGGGCTGGCTGCTGGTCCTGCTCCTGGGCCTCCCCCTTGGGGCCCTGGACCCCTCCCTCCCCCTGGACCGCTTCCGGCTGAGGGTCTGGGCCGCGGCCCAGGACTTCCCCAACAACATCAACGCCGCCCTCCAGACGCGGGACGGCTACATCTGGGTGGGCACCTACGAGGGGGTGGCCCGCTTCGACGGCCTCCGCTTCACCTTCTTCAGCCGGGAGAACACGCCGGCCTTCCCGAGCAACACCGTCCGCTGCCTCTTTCAGGACCGGGACGGGAACCTCTGGATCGGGGCGGGGGAGGGGCTCGTGCAGTACCGGGACGGGGTCTTTCGCCGGGTCCCCCTGCCCGGGGAGCTCCCGGACGACCGGGTCCACAGCCTGGCCCAGGACCCCGAGGGGACCCTTTGGATCAAGACGCGCAAGGGCCTCCTGGCCTACGGCGGGGGGGGCTTCCGGACCTTCCAGCCGCCGGGCGGCAAGGGGGGCTCGGGGGGTAGGGGAGTCACCGCGGATCGGGCCGGGAGGGTGGGGGTGTGATCCCGTGCGGGGCGGGTGCGGGGGGGAGGGGGAGGCC
>CAYSXG010000043.1:0-6306 GCA_964434895.1 uncultured Solibacteraceae bacterium
CGGGGATCTGGATCCTGGCGGGCACCAATTCCTACTCCGGAACCACCACCATCGCATGGTTGAATGTCCGGATGCGACGCCTCGACTTCCGCTCGGACACGGTGACAAAGCCCTCCCCGGACATGCGGGCGGCCATGGCCTCGGCGGAGGTGGGCGACGACGTGCTGGACCGGGACCCCAGCCTCGAGCTCCTCGAGGGGAAGGTGGCCGAACTCCTGGGCCAGGAGGCCGCCCTGTGGACCCCCACGGGCTGCATGGCTAACGCCGTGGCGCTCATGCTGCACCTGGAGCGGGGGGACCGCTTCCTTGCCCCGGCCCAGGCCCACGAGCTCGGTTCGGAGCTGGGAACCGCCGCCTGGTTGGCGGGGGGCATGCCCGAGGCCCTGCCCTGGGAGGGGGGGCCGGGTCTCATCACGCCGGACCAGGTGCGCCGCGCCGCCGGCGCTGCGGGCCCCTACTACACCCTGCGCACGCGCCTGCTCTGCCTCGAGAACACCCACAACTTCGCCGGAGGGACGGTGCTCGGGCCCGCGGAGCACCGGGCCCTCGTGGAGGCCGCCCGGGAGCGGGGGCTCCGGGTGCATCTGGACGGGGCCCGGCTCTGGAACGCCCACGCGGCCACGGGCGCCCCGCTGCGGGAGCTGGCCTGGGGCGTGGACACCGTGAGCGTCTGCCTCAGCAAGGGCCTCGGCGCCCCCATGGGCTCCCTGCTGGCCGGGTCCCGGGACCTGGTGGAGCGGGGCCGCCGCCGCCGCAAGATGCTGGGCGGAGGGGTGCGCCAGGGGGGCGTGATGGGCGCCGCGGGCCTGGTGGCCCTCGGGCACCTGCCCCGGCTGGAAGCGGACCATCGGCGGGCCCGCCGCCTGGCGGAGGGCCTGCGGGCCCTGGGCCTGGCCGTGGAGGAGCCCCCCACCAACATCCTCCTGGCGCCGGTGAAGGACGTGCCCTCCGCCTCGGCGGCCCTCCGGGAGGCGGGCGTCCTGGTCACCGCCGTGGGGTCCGCCCTGCGCTTCCTCACCCACGGGGACCTGGGGGACGAGGATGTCGAGGAGGCCCTCGCGCGGATGGAAGCCCTCCGCTCCCGGCTCTGAACTCCCGGCCTTGAACGGCCGATGGGTCGGAGGATGATGGTTTCCATGCCCCCCCGCCTTCGGTCCTGCCTTTTCGCATGGCTGATCCTCGTCTTGGCCCAGGCCTGGGCGGGGGGGCCCCCCATGCCGACCGGGCGCTTCAGCTTCCGCAGCTACGGCAGCGAACAGGGCCTGGGGAACCTGGCGGCGGGCAACATGCTCCAGGACCGGCGGGGCTTCCTGTGGGTGGGCACCGAGGACGGCCTGTACCGCTACGACGGCAGCCGTTTCCAGAACTTCGGAATGCACGAGGGGCTGCCCTCCAGCTTCATCACCGCCCTCCACGAGGACCCCGCGGGGGGGCTGTGGGTGGGCACCTACCAGGGCCTCGGTTGCTGGACCGGCCAGGGTTTCGCCGCGGTGGCCGAGGGCCGGGGCCTCCCGGTCGAGAACATCCTGGGCCTCGGGGACGGCCCCGAGGGGCGGATCTGGGTGGCCACTTCCAAGGGCCCCTACGCCCTGCAGGAGGACGGGAGCTTCCGGCTGGTGGGGGGCTGGCCCGGCGGCGAGGCTACGGCCCTCTTCGGCCGCCCCGGGTCCGGCCGGATCTGGGTGGGTGCCTGGGTGGAGTCCGGTCCCCGCAAGGAGGCCCAGGTGCTGCAGTACCGGGACGGGGCCTGGAAGCGCTGGGAGGATCCCTCGGGCTTCGGCCGCCAGCGCCTGGACGCCCTCCTGGAGGACCACGAGGGGGCCCTGTGGGCCCGGGGACCCCGCCGTCTTTGGGTCCTCCACCCGGGCCAGGAGGGTTTCAAGGACGGGCATCCGGGCGTCTTCCCCATCAGCGCCCGGGCCTACCTGAGCCTGGACCGGGCCGGAAACCTCTACGTCCCCACGGACCGGGGCATCCAGTACCTGGACCATGGGACCTGGAAGCTGCTGGCCCAGCGGGACGGCCTCCCCGTGCCCTGGGCCCGGTGGGTGCTGGAGGACCGGGAGGGCTCCCTGTGGGTGGCCAGCCTCGGCGTGCACCGCCTGCTGGGCCGGGGCCTCTGGAGGGCCTACACCGGGCGGGAGGGCCTGCCCAGCGAGATGGTCTGGACCCTGCACCGGGACCCGCAGCGGGCCTTCTACGCCGGGACGGACCGGGGCCTGGCCCGGGCCGAGGCCGGGGGCTGGAGCATCCTTCCGGGCACCGAGAACAACGTCGTGCGCAGCGTGGTCCAGGCTCCGGACGGGACCTTCTACCTGGGGGGGGTGCCGGTGGAGGTGCTCCGCTACGACCCCCGAACCCGGCAGGTGGACGGCCGCTTCGGCCTGGAATCGGGCCTGAACGGCAAGCGGATCTTCCGCATGGCCCTGGACCGCGAGGGGACCCTCTGGGTGGCCACCGAGGGCGGGGGCCTCCAGCGGGCCCGGGTGGCGGAGCGGGACCTGCGCTTCCGCAGCGAGGTGCTGCCCGGCGGCGCGGTCAACGAGTACGTGAGCGGCATCTGCCTGGGGGGATCCGGGCGGCTCTGGGTCTGCGGGGAAAGGGGGTTGGCCCTCCGGGAGCAGGGGAAGTGGACCCGCTTCACGGAGCGGGACGGCCTGCTGCGCACCCACGTGGCCTACGCCATCGAGGCGAGGAACGGCGACCTCCTGGTCGCCTACTTCGAGGCCCAGGGATTCAGCCGGGTCCGGGTGGAGAACGGCCGCCTGAAGGTGGTGGCCCATCCGGGGCCCTCGGATCCCACCGGGCGGGAAAAGGTCTACATGCTGGGCGAGGACTCCAGGAGCCGCGTGTGGGTGGGCACGGGGCAGGGGGTCTTCGTGAGCCAGGGGGACCGTATGGAGCACTTCGGCCAGTCCGAGGGGCTGGTGGGGGAGGACATCAGCAACATGGCCTTCCTGTCGGACCCGGCGGGGGACGTGTGGATCGGCACCAGCTCGGGCCTGGCCCGCTTCGATGCCGCCTCCTACCAGGGGCAGCCTCCCCCTCCGGCCTCGGTGATCCTGGTTTCCCGGCTGGGGGACCGGGCCTTTCCGCCCGAGACCGAGCCCCGGGTCCCCCACGGCCAGAACGCCTTCGAAGTGAATTTCGCGGGCCTGAGCTTTTTGGGGGAGGGCCGGGTCCAGCACGAGGTCCGGCTCCTGAACCTGGAAACCGAGTGGCACCGCACTTCCACCCGGGAGGCCCGCTTCCCGGCCCTTTCCCCGGGGCGCTACGTCTTCGAGGTCCGCAGCCGCGTCGGGGACCAGGGCGAATGGGGGCCCGAGGCGCGGGTGGCCTTCACGGTGCTGCCCGCCTGGTGGCAGACCTGGTGGTCCCGGCTCCTCCTCGTGGGGGCCCTGGCGGGCCTCGTGGTCCTGCTCATCCGGTGGCGGCTGCGGGCCCTCCAGGAGCAGAACCGGGCCTTGGAGGCCCTGGTGGCCGCCCGCACCCAGGAGTTGGAGGCGGCCAACGACGCGCTGCGGAACCAGAGCCTGACGGATCCCCTCACGGGCCTGCGGAACCGGCGCTACCTGGGGGTCTGCATGCCCGAGGACGTGGCCCGGGTGCAGCGGGCCCACCGCCAGGTGCCCTCGGGCCAGAAGGAGCGCCTGAACCTGAACATCGACCTCATCTTCATCATGGTGGACGTGGACCACTTCAAGAGCATCAACGACACCTACGGCCACCACGCCGGGGACCTGGTGCTCCAGCAGCTGGCGGAGATCCTGAGGAAGGCCACCCGCGACACGGACACCGTGGTGCGCTGGGGCGGGGAGGAGTTCCTGGTGGTGGCCCGCAACGCCAACCGCAAGGAGGCGGCCATCCTGGCCGAGCGCATCCGCAGCCAGGTGGAGGCCCACCCCTTCCACCTCGGTGGGGGCCAGACCCTCCACCGCACGTGCTCCATGGGCTACGCCTTCTTCCCCTTCCTGCCCGAGCACCCGGATTTCCTGGGCTGGGAGCCGGTGGTGGACGTGGCGGACCACTGCCTCTACGCCGCCAAGCGCAGCGGCAGGAACGGGTGGGTGGGCGTCAGCTCCCGGCCCCAGCCGGATCCCATACGCTTCGGGGAGTCCGTGTCCCTCCACCTCCCGGACTTCATCCGGGAGGGAAGCCTGGACCTCATGACCTCCTTCCCGGATCCCGGGGCCCTGGACTGGGAGCTGAGGCCCTGAGCCACGGGCCTGGTTTTTCTCCGTTCGCGCGGGGGTCCTTCGGAACCCCCTACTCCAGGTTGGCGCCCTGCTCCCGGATCTGCTCCAGCACCTGCTTGGCCTCCATCACCAGGCGGGTCATCTGGAGGCGCTTGCACTTGCTGCCGGTGGTGTTGAGCTCCCGCAGCACCTCCTGGCACCAGACGTCCAGCCCCTTGCCGCTGAGTCGGCTTGAGGAAAGCCGCTCCGCGAAGTCCTGCAGGTGGGCTTCCAGGCGCACCAGCTCCTCCCGCACGTCCTGGCGCTCCGCCAGCACCCCGGCCTCCGCGATCAGCCGCTCGGCGGGCAGCTGCCCCACTGCGTGGGCGTCCTTCAGGACCTGCTCCAGCCGCTGCCGGTAGAGGTCCGGCAGCTCCGAGGCGTGGGCCGCGGCCTCCCGCTCCAGCTCGCGGTGAAGGTGCCGCAGGGTCCCGATGCCCTCCTCGAAGAAGGGACGCAGGCGGTCCGCCTCCCGGGCCCGGGCCGCGTTCCAGGCCAGGAGGAGCTCCTTGAGCCCCGCCATCAGCTCGGCCTCGAGGCGCTCGGCCAGGTCCGGGGCCGCCGGCAGCCAGGCCATGGGCAGGCGGAAGAAGGCCTCGGCGCTGAGGGGGGGGAGGTTCAGCCATTCGGCGTCCTCCTGCCAGGCCTTGGCCACGCCGCGCAGGAGGGGGCGGTTGAGCTGGGGTTCCAGGCCCGGTTCGTCGTGCACCTCCACCGCGAGGTCCAGCTTGCCCCGGCTGGCGGCCTCCCGCACCGCGGCCCGCAGGGCGGCCTCCAGGGAAAAGAGGGCGGGGTGCAGGCGGATGGAGAGGTCCAGCCCCTTGTGGTTCACCGAGCGAAGGCTGAGGCGCAGATGGCCCGAGGCGAGGGGGCGGTTCTGTTCGGCATAGGCGGTCATGGAGCGCATGGGGACCTCGCGGGGAAGGGGGTCTGGAATCGCAGATTACGCGGGTTCCGCCGGGAAGACGAAACCGCCTTCCTTGGGCGCCCCGCAGGGTCCAAGGATTTCAGCCGGGCTACACTGGGCTCCCATGAGCCTCGAACCCACCTTCCTGTCCGCCATCCCGGTTCTGGCCTCCTTGGACATCGCGAGATCGGTGGCGTTCTTCCGCGACCATTTCGGCTTCGCCAGCCTCTTCGAGGAACAGGGTGTATACGGCGTCGTTCAAAGGGACGAAGTGAGCGTCCACTTCTGGGCCTGCACCGATCGCCGCATCGCCGAGAACACCAGTTGCCGGTTGAGGGTTCGGGGCATCGACGCCCTCCACGAGCGGTGCCGGGCCGCGGGCCTGGTCCATCCCAAGGGCCCCCTGGAAGCGAAGCCCTGGGGTTCCCGGGAATTCGCGGTCCTGGACCCGGACCATAACCTCATCACGTTCACGGAGCCCCTGGAGCCATCTTAGCTCTCATCGTTTTTTTCCATGTTCTCATCCGCTAAATTTTCTCCGTACAGTTTGTCCGACGCCTGCCGATGAGCCGGGCGGGAAGGGGACGACTTTTGCAATTTTGAAAGCCGAGCCTCGATCCCCACACTCAGGAGCACGCCATGAGGCTTCGACTTCAGCCGCTTCTCCTCACGCTGGGGATGGCCCTCGCCGGCCTTCCGGCCCTTTCCGGGCCCGCGCCGGGCGCCTCGGCCACGCCGGCCTCGGCCAATCGGCCCCAGCTCGCCTCCCTGGTGATCTACCTGGACGACGGGCGCAACTACGCCCTGACCCAGGCGGAGCTGACGGACCAGAAGGGGGGGGTCCTCTTCTGGGGAGACTGGGCCGTCTTCAGCATCCTCGTGCCCTTCTACCTCTTCCACCCCAACCTGGCCACCAACCCCGCGGACCTGGTGCCGGCCTGGGAGATGCCCGACCTCCACAACAAGGTCCAGCGGACGCCGCCCGTGGTCAAGCCCGACGCGAAGCCCGAGGCGGCGAAGTTCACGATCAACTGGCTGTCCGCCGCCGGCACCGGCGTGTTCGTCGCGGCGCTCCTCACGGGCCTGGTCCTGGTGCTCTCGGGGACCCGATGGGCGGGGGCGCATCCGCGGGCGGCGCGAAGCACGGAGGTGACGGGCCCCGTC
>CAYSXG010000043.1:6316-11495 GCA_964434895.1 uncultured Solibacteraceae bacterium
CTGGCCGAGGAACATACTGGTCAGGATGTCGAGGTCCCGCAGGGCACCCGCGTCTTCCACCCCAACCTGCCCCCCAGCCCCGCGGACGTGGTGCGGCTCTGGAGCATGCCGAGCCCCTCCGGGGAGCTGCCGGCCTTCCTCATCAAGCCCCAGTGCATCCCCTCCTATCCCCTGAACCCCGAGGGCCCCAGCGCCTTCCCGGTGGGCCCCGCGCACCGGCCGAAGGTGAGGGCCATCGTCCTCAGCTACCAGGACGGGCGGGAGTACACCCTGACCGACCGGGAGCTCAATGACGGCAAGTCCGGGGTGCTCTTCTGGGGGGACTACGCCGTGAAGAACATGCTGGTGCCCTTCTACATGCTCACCCGCGGCCTGGCCACGACCCCCGGGGACGTGCTCAAGCTCTGGAACACCCCCCTGCGCCCCAAGACCCTGGGCAAGGCGGCGGCGGACTCCGGGGACGATTTCGAACTCCCGGGCTTCCTGCTCAAGCCCCAGTGCATCCCCAGCTACCCCCTGGGTCCGGATTAAGTCCCGGCGCGCCCCGAAGGGGACCCGGCCTCCTCCTCCCGCAGCTCCGCCAGGGCTAGGCGGGCCAGGTCGAAGCCGGGGTCCATCTTCAGGGCCGATTCCAGGTGGGAGCGGGCCTGGCGCAGCCGGGTCCGGGCCTCCTCCGGGAAGCGATGGGCCCGCTCCACGTCGATGAGGGCCATGAGCCAATGGAGGTGGTGCTGCAGGGGGTTGTCCGCGAGGGCGGCCCGGGTATCGGCCTCGGCCTGCTCCAGGGACTTGGAGGCCTGGTCCGGGGGCCTCAGCCAGCGCCCCCGCACCAGGGCCGAGGCGGCCGTGTAGTAGGCGTCCCGCCAGGAGGGCGTGGTGAGGCTCCGGGCCTCGGCCAGGTCCCGCTCCGCCAGGGCCAGGTCCCCCAGGGGGGACTTGCGCTGGGCCTCCAGGGCCCAGGCCCGGAGGATGCGGGCCTCCGCCCGGCCGTAGAGGGTGCCGAGGGCCTTGGGGTTCTTTTCCAGGGCCCGGGTGTAGGCCTCCTCGGCGAGGGACAGCTCCTCGAAGGGGTCCCCCTTCCGGAACAGGGTGAACTGGGCCCGGGTGAGGTGGGCGTTCCCGAGGCCGAAATGGAAGTCGTAGCGGTGGGGCTGGGCCGCCACCGCCAGGCCGAAGTGGTAGGCCGCCTTGGCGGTGGTGTAGCCCGGGTCCTTGCCGTGGTCCGCCTCGAAGTCCGCCAGCTCCACGTAGAAGCCGCCCAGGTAGCCCTCGAAGTCCGCCACCCGGGGGAAGCGCTCCGCCAGGCCCCCGACGGCCTTCAGGGCCTCTTCCAGGATGGGGGTCGGATCCCGGCCGAGGGTCTTTTCCAGTTCGATGCGGGCCCAGTAGGCCGTGGCCAGCTGGTCCAAGATCTCGAAGGCGGAGGGGGCGTGGCCCAGGGCCTGGCGCAGGAGGGCGATGGAGCGGTCCAGGGCCGGCCGGTGGTCCTGGCCCCGCTCCATGGCCGCGTAGGCCTGGATGCGGATCCCCGCCGCCAGGGCCCCCAGGGCCTCGGGGTGCTCCGGGGCCTGCCTCAGGGCTCCCTCGGCCAGGTCCACCCCTCGGGCCGCACGGGAGAGGCGGAGGGCCACCTCCTGGGCCCCGGGTTCCTGGGCCCCCTCCACCCAGGCCCAGGCGCGGCGGGCCAGGCCGTCGGGGCTGCCGGGGTCCACGAGATCCCACCGGTCGCAGGAGGCCTGGATGCGCCCGAAGGCCTCGGAGGAGCCCAGCCCCGCCTGGCGCCGGAAGATCATGGCCTCCCACCAGCGGCGGGATTCCAGGTCGCAGAGGCGGGGATCGCTGGGGGCGGTGGCCACGGCCGCCTTCAGGGAGGCGCCGGCGGATTCCAGGGCCTCCAGGGCCCGGGCGGGGTCCTTCTCCTTCCGGGCCCGCTCCAGGTCCGCCTCCGCCTCCAGGGCCCGGGCCTCGTAGAACCAGGGGGCCGAGTGGGCGGCCTTGCGGGCCAGGTCCACGGCTTCGGTGTAGCGCCGGTCGTAGAGGGCCAGGAGGCCCTCCTGGAAGCTGGCCGGCTCGAGGGAGGCGCCCCGCCCCTGGCGCAGCAGGTCCACGGCGGGATTGCGCAGGGTCTCCTCCAGCTCCTTCAGCCGCTCCGCCCGCAGATCCCGGTCCTGGATGCTGCGGGCCTGCTGGAGGGCCTGGACGTAGAGCAGGCCCAGGGCCCGCCCCCGGGCGTAGGCCGCCTCCGGGGCCCGGAAGCCCGCTTCCCAGGCCTGGTTCAGGGAGGCCCGGGCCCGCTCGGGGTCCCCCATGGCCAGGTAGGCGCGGCCCAGGGCGTAGCTGCCCGGCCCCAGGGCCCCGCGCCCCGCCCTTTGGATGGCCTCCCGCATGGCGCCGATGCGGGCCTGCACCGTGGCCATCTCCCCCCTCACGTCGTGCACCGGCTGGAGTCGGGCGTAGCGCAGCAGGGCCTCGATCCTTTCGGCCTCCTGGCCGAAGTGCTGGGCCCACTGGGCCTGGTTCTTGGCCGTGAGGCGGGCGTGGAGGCCCAGGGCCGCGAAGACCAGGACCGCCGCCGCGGCGAGGCCCATCAGGGCCGCCACGGGCTTGTACTTCTTCATCAGCTTCTGGAAGCGGTCCAGGAGGGTGGCCGGCCGGGCCAGGATGGGCTCGCCCTCCAGGTAGCGGCGCAGGTCCTCCGCCAGGGCCCGGGCGCTTTCGTAGCGCCGGGGCACCTCCTTTTCCAGGCACTTCATCACGATGGTCTCCAGGTCCGGATGGAGGGTGGGCACCACCTTCCGGAGGGGGGGCACCTCTTCACCCTGGATGCGGAGGAGGCAGGCGATGCCGTGGCTTTCCACGAAGGGGGGATGGCCCGCCAGCAGCTCGTAGAGGGTCACGCCCAGGGCGTAGACGTCCGTCCTCCTTTCGATGCGGGAGAGATCCCCCTTGGCCTGCTCCGGGGCCATGTAGTGCACCGTCCCCATGATGGTCCCGTCCTGGGTCTCGTGGGCGGCGGTGAGGTCCCGGGCCAGGCCGAAGTCCACCACGTAGGGCTTCAGGGGGCCCTCCTCCGTGGCCTCCAGCATGATGTTGGCGGGCTTGAGATCGCGATGCACCAGGCCGTGGCGGTGGGCCGCGTGGACCGCCCGAGCCACGGTCTCGAGGATCTCCACCTTGGCCTCGAGCTCGAGGAAGCGCGCGGCCCGGTCCAGGCGGGTCCCTTCGATGAACTGCATGGCCACGTAGACCTGGCCCTTCCATTCCCGCACCTCGTAGACCTTGCAGATGTTGGGGTGGTCCACCTGGGCCTGGTGCTGGGCCTCCAGAAGCAGCCGGGCCGCCATCGTGGGGTCGTTGCGGTTGAGGAACTTGAGGGCCACCTTGCGGCGGAGGGCGGGGTCGAAGGCCCGGAAGATGCGCCCCATGCCCCCCTCGCCCACGAACTGGAGGTTGACGTAGTGGTTCCACTTCGGGAGGGTGAGGGCGGCCCGGATATGCCGATGGTCGGCCCGGGGGCGCTCCGGGGAGGGCAGGGTGGCCCACAGGATCCGCGTGGGCGTCAGGTCCAGGCCCTCCCCCTCCAGCTTGCCTTCGGCGGTGGTGAGGGGGTCCACCAGGGAGGCGAGGGGGCGGGTGTTCTGGTTGGGGTCCGGGTCCGAATCCGGCAGCATCTGGTCCAGCTCCTCCACCTGCTGGTTCAGCTCCAGGAGCGTGGTGTCGTCCAGGTAGCCCCGGCGGAGCAGCTCCGCCAGGAGCCGTTCGGAATCGGCTTCCCCTTCGGCGGCCAGCAGGGCCTGGCGCGCCGCGTCCAGGAGCTGAAAGGAGATGCGGCCCTGGAGAAGGGCCAGGCCGATCACCCGGGATTGTCGATCCGGCTTCACTCCGATCCGCCTCCGCCGAAGGAATTCGGCTCGCAGCCCCTCTTCGGCCGAAGGGCGGGCTCGGGTTAACGGGGGCGGGCGGGCCTCAGCCCCCCTTCCGCAGGGCCCTCAGCCGGGCCTGGGCCTCCTGGGCCAGCTCCCGCTCCCCGGCCTGGCGGGCGGCCTTGGCGAGATCGGACCAGAGATCCGCCTGGAAGGGGCGCTGGGCCACCGCCACCCGAAGGGCCTCCACCGCCTCGGCCCAGCGCCCGGTCTGGGCCAGGCAGTAGCCCAGGCGGCCCCAGGTCTCCGAATGGTCCGGCACCCGCTCCAGTCCCTTGCGGAAGGCCTCCACCGCGGCCCCGCAGCGGCCCGTGTTCATGCGCGTGGAGCCCAGGTTGATCCAGGCCAATCCGTAGTCGGGGTCCAGGCGCAGGGCCTCCAGGAAGGCCGTCTCCGCCTCCGCGAAGCGGTTGTCCGCCTCCAGGGCCGCCCCGAGGTTGTTCCAGACTCGGGCCTGGCCCCCCCTCAATTCCAGGGCCCGCCGGTAGGCCCCGATGCTCTCCAGGTGCAGGCCCTCGGGGCCTTCCGGGTCCCTCAGCCGCTGCTCCCGCCAGGAGCGGTCCAGGGCGTGGCCCAGGGCCAGCCAGGCGTCGGGATCGTCGGGCTGGTCCTTGACCCACAGGCGGCAGAAGCGCTCCCAGGCGGGCCAGTTTTCGGGCTCCTCGGCCATCTGCGCCACGAAGTCCTGGTTGAGGAAGGCCCCCCGGGGGGCCGGGCCCTCCGCCGGATCCTCGGCCAGGGCCCTGACCCAGGCGGCGGGAATGGCGAAATTCATCCCCTTGCTGTGGGGGAAGGCGAAGGTTCACAGGCCCAGGAGCCGGCCCCGGGCGTCGAAGAGGCCCCCGCCGCTGGAACCGGGCCGCGTGGGGGCGTCGCTCTGGTAGAGCACGGAGCCCCGGTACTTCCACACGCCGACGAGCCGGCCCTCGGTGCGGACCAGGTCCCGACCCCCGGCGCCGGGGTAGCCCAGGGCCGCCACGGGCAGGCCCTCGACCGCCAGGGCGGGATCGGCGAAGGGGGCCGGGGGCACCGGGCAGCCGGGCACCCGGAGGAGGGCCAGGTCCCGGGCCGGGTCCATCCGGGCGACATAGGCGGGCCAGGTGCCTCCCCCCCGGGAGACGGAGATGGAGCGGGCCCCCTCCACCACGTGGGCGCTGGTGGCCACCCACCCCGGGGCCACCATCACCCCGCTGCCGTTGCGCCGGAGGCCGGCCCCCACCTCCCCCACGACGCGCAGCACCGAGGCGGCGGAGGCT
>CAYSXG010000044.1:0-11481 GCA_964434895.1 uncultured Solibacteraceae bacterium
CGGCCGGGCCTTTTTTGGGGTTCGGGCTCAACTTGACGATGCGAGGAGGGGTCGGTAGAGGGTAGTGGCGATGACCTTCATGCAGCAATCGATGTCCAGACCCCCCTTTCCCCCTGCCCACCAGGGTCCGGCGGGCCGGCTCCGTTCCGGGTTCCTGGGGGTCTTCCTTCGATGGGGGGGGCTCGTGGGGCCGAGGTGGACCCTCCTTCCCGTCCTCGCTGCGTGGTCCGTGCTTTCCCTTGGCTGCGCTGGCGTCCCCCAGGGGGAAATCACCAACGTCCAGGTCCAGGACCTCAATGCGGCCCTGGCGGAGCTGGCCCGGAAGGACGACTGCGCCTTCCTGGACACCTATTCGATCCTGCTGGGCAGCGACGGGAAACCCCAGCCCTCCTTCTACGAGGGGGACGGGGAACACCTGTCGGACCTGGGCTACCTCCGGTGGTCGGGCTCGATCCTGACGCCCTACCTGCGGGCCCACCAGGTCGGCTGCGCGGGCATGGTGGGGGACTCCATCACCCGCCGGGTGAACGTCGTGAAGGTCAACCAGGGGACCGAGGACGCCACCTGGAGCGACCTGCTGGGGATCAAGGCCTACAACCAGGGGGTGGACGGCGAGACCAGCGAGGACGTCCTTCGGCGGGTGGACAGCCTCGTCCAGCCGGACGTGGACTGCTACTTCCTCATGATCGGGAACAACGATCTGCATGGGGGCATCCCGCTGCCGGAGACCCTGACCAACGTCGAAGCCATCGTCCACTTCCTTTCCACTCGCAGCGGCAAGCCCGTGGTCATCCAGGCCGTCATGCCCGTGGTGGAATGAGCGGAGGGTTCAGCCGAACCGTTCGAACCTCCCCAACGCCATCACGGGCTCCCCGCGCTCCCGGGAGGCGGCGAGGTCCACCTCGAACTCCGCCACCCAGTCGTTGATCCCCTCCTCGTCCACGAGCATCTGCTGGACGCGCCACGTGCCGCCGTCCTCGGAGGGGCGGACGTAGGTGTGGCGGAGGTTGCGGCCTTCGGGGTCGAGGCGGGGCCCCTGGTGGTCCTCGAGGTAGGAGGCCATGGCGGCGCCGAGGGATTCCGGGGTCCAACCCCCGGCTTCGAAGAGGGCGAGGGCCCCCTCGAAGTCGGCCTGGGCCAGTCCTCGCAAGAAGGCGAAGATCCGGTTCCGGCAAAGGGCGGTGAAGGCCTTGGGGTTCCTCGTGAGGTCCCGGTCCGCCTCTTCGGCACCCGGGGGGCGGGGCTCGGCGGCTTCGTCCCTTCGATAGTCCGGGTCGCGCATCCTTTCCCACTCGTCCAGGAGGCTGGAATCCACCTGGCGCAGCAGGGCCCCGAGGTACACCTCCATCTCCCGGACCTCGTCGGTCTTGGCGCCGTCGGGGACGGTCTGGGCCAGCACCTTGTAGACGCTGTTGAGGTGGCGCAGGAGCAGCCCCTCGGAGCGCTGGATCTCGTATTCGCGCACGTATTCGGAAAAGGAACAGAAGCGTTCGAACATCTCCCGGACGATGGACTTGGGCCGGATGTTCTCCTGGCCTACCCAGGGGTGCTGGCCCGCGAAGGCGTTGAAGGTGTCGTAGACGAAGTCCCGCAGGGGCTTGGGGTATTCCAGCTTCTCCAGCTCCTCCATGCGCTGTTCGTAGGGGATGCCGTCCAGCTTCATCTCGGCGATCCTCTCCCCCTTCACCCGATGCAGCTGGGCCCGGAGGATGACGTCGGGGTCCTCGAGGATGGATTCCGCCAGGGTGAGCAGGTCCAGGGCGTAGTCCGGGGCCTCCCGGTCCAACAGGGGCAGGGTGTCCAGGAGCCATAGGGAGAGGGCGTGGTTCATGGAGAAGTCCTCCTGCAGATCCACGTTCACGCGGACCTTGGAGGGGCCCTCCCGGACCAGCTCGACGATGCCCCGGTCCACCAGGGTCCGGAAGAGCTGCCAGCCGAGGCGGCGATGGCCCTCCTTGGCCCGCTCGGTCTCGTGGCAGCGGCGGATCAGCTCCCGCATGGCCCGGCAGCCGTCGCCCCGGCGGCCCAGGACGTTGAGCAGCATCCCGTGGTTCACCTGGAAGCGGGAGACCAGGCGCTCCGGGGGCGCGTCGATCAGGCGCCGGAAAGTCTTTTCGTCCCAGAGCACGAAATTCCGCTCCGGTGGCTGGCGCTTGACGAATTTCCGGCCGCTGACGGCCGCCTTGGCCGCGAGGCGGTTGTTCTCGATGACGTGCTCCGGGGCCTGGGCCACCACCCAGCCCAGGTCGTCGAAGCCCTTCCGGCCCGCCCGGCCTGCGATCTGGTGGAAGTTCCGCGCGCTCAGGATGCCGGTCTTGCTGCCGTCGTACTTGCACAGCTTGGTGAAGAGCACGGTGCGGATGGGGACGTTGATGCCCACGCCCAGCGTGTCCGTGCCGCAGATGACCTTGAGGAGACCCTTCTGGGCCAGCTGCTCCAGGAGGATGCGGTACTTGGGCAGGAGGCCGGCGTGGTGGAGGCCGATGCCGTGGCGGAGCCAGCGCTTGAGCTCGGGCCCGTAGGGGCTGTTGAACCTGAAGCCTTCGATGGCCTGCTGGATGGCCCCCTTTTCGGCCCTGGTGCAGAGGTTGATGCTCGTGAAGTCCTGGGCGCTTTGGGCCGCTTCGGCCTGGGTGAAGTGCACGACGTAGACGGGAGCCTTGGCCTGGGAGATGAGCCTTTCGAGGGTCTCGGGGAGGGGGTCCTCGGCGTAGGAGAAGGCCAGGGGCACCGGGCGCTCGACGGATTTCACGACGGCGGTGGGGCGGCCGTTCAGGCGGCTGAGCTCCGCCTCGAAGAAGTCCGTGTCGCCCAGGGTGGCGGACATCAGCAGGAAGCGGGCCTGGGGCAGGGTGAGCAGGGGCACCTGCCAGGCCACGCCGCGCTCCCGGTCCGAGTAGTAGTGGAACTCGTCCATGACCACGTCGTGGACCGCCGCCGCCTCGCCCTCCCGAAGGGCCAGGTTGGCCAGGATCTCCGCCGTGCAGCAGAGGATGGGGGCCTCCCGGTTCACGGTGGCGTCCCCGGTGCTCAGGCCCACGTTCCGGGGTCCGAACTCCCGGCAGAGGGCCATCCACTTCTCGTTCACCAGGGCCTTGATGGGGCAGGTGTAGACCGAGCGCCGGCCCTGGGCCAGGGACCGGAAGTGGAGGGCCGAGGCCACCAGGGACTTCCCGGAGCCCGTGGGGGTGTTGAGGATGAGGTTCCGGTCCTCGAAGAGCTCCAGGATCGCCGCCTCCTGGGCGGGGTAGAGGCTCAGGCCCCTGCGGTCCACGTAGTCCAGGAAGCGGCCCAGGAGCTCGTCGCTGCCGGTCTCGCCCCCCGTCGGAAGCAGGTCGCTGAGGGAGGGGGGCATGGACGGGACTCGGGCAGGGGATCGAAGGAAGGGGCGGCTACCCCTTCACCCTACCGCGAGTCGGGCCTCCTCGGGGTCAGCCCTCGCCCACGTGCATGAAGAAGCCGTCGAGCATGGCCACGAAGGCCTCGTCGCAGGCGTAGGGCTTCACCATGAGGTGGGAGGCCCCGGCGTCCCGGGCCGCCAGGACGAACTCCTCGTTGACCTTCCGGACCGCGAGGACCACCGGGGGCAGGTCGTCGTAGGCCTCCCGCAGAAGGATCATGAGTTCGATGGCCTCGGGGGTATCCCCGTTCCAGTCGATGAAGAGGGCTCCGAGGTTGGGTTGCCGCAGGCATTCCAGGAGCGCCTCCATCTTCTCCTGGACGATGACGCGGCCGAATCCGCTCTCGGTGAGGAAGGTCCTCAGCACGCCATTCTGGAAGCCCGCGGGGCCATAGACCACCATGCCCCGGGAAAGCTTCTTGAGGCGCAGGAGGGCGGCCCGCTTGTCCACCACCTTGGCGGACTGGGCGGGATCCTCCTCGGGTGGCGGCGCTTCCGCGGCGGGGGGCGGGGCCGGGCGAGCCTCCCGCTGAGGGGCTTCGTCGAGAACCTCCTCCTTGGTGGTTCGTTGGCGGGTCTTGGCCGGAAGGGCGTCGGGAATGGGGGTGGTCCGGCCTCCGAGGAAGGCCTTCAGGGCCCCCTTCACCTCCGCGGGCAGCTTGTCGAAACCGAAGCCCATGACGAGGCCCGTGGCGGCATAGCTCAGGTAGACCGCCTTCCCGGAGAGCTCCATGGTGGCGGGGCACCTCGGGACCTGGTTCAGGCGGATGAACTGGAAGGGCTCCCCCGGCGGGACGAGGGTAGTGCCGGGGACCAGCCGCTTCTCGGTGGCGATGGCCATGGCCCGCTCCACCTGGACGCGGACGCCCCCTTCGGAAAGGTTCTCGATGAGGCCGTTGATGCCCACGCCCTCCCCTAGGGTCTGGAGGCCCGTGAGGGTCCCCCGCTCCTTCGGATTGAGGCGGGCCCGGGGGCTCCGGCGGCGCTCCTTCAGTTCCAGGGTTTCGGGCAGCTGAAGGCCCACGGACCCCGTGCGGGCGTCGTAGGCCCAGGTCGTGCCCCCCAGACGGAGGCCGTCCTGGAAGAAGACGAAGTCCACCCGATCCCCCTTCTCCGCGGTCCAGGCCTCGTCCACCAGCAGCCGGAAGGTCTTGGAGTCCTCATGGATGCTGTGGATGGTGCCCGGGAGCTGGCGCTTGTCGGGGCCCACGAGGAGGAAGGGGCCCCGGGCGCGCAGGGCGGCCTCCAGGTAGGCCAATACCAGTTCCAGGGACAGCTCCGTGCCCTTGCCCTTCGCGAAGTCGAATAGGGCCATACCACCTCAGGAATGGACGTTGGCCCGATCGTCATAGGCCCACCTCGCCCTTGTCAAGCGGTATCGGGCCCGGGGGCGAGGGCGGGATCCGCCTTCGTCCCCAAAGATCCGATCGTTTCAGGCGAGGTGCGCTAGTCTGCTTCCGCGTCCCCACCCCATCCCCCCTACGGAGGTCCCATGATCTACGAGAGCATCGTCGATACCGTCGGCCGCACGCCCATCGTCCGCATCAACCGCCTGGCCCCGGAGGGGGTGGAGATGTACGTGAAGGCGGAGGCCTTCAATCCCGGCGGCTCCGTGAAGGACCGGCTGGCCCTGGCCATCATCCTGGACGCCGAGGCCCGCGGTGAGCTCCGGCCGGGCCAGACGGTGGTCGAGGCCACCTCAGGCAATACGGGTATCGCCCTGGCCATGGTCTGCGCCGCCCGGGGCTATCCCTTCGTGGCCTTCATGGCCGAGACCTTCTCTGTGGAGCGCCGCAAGCTCATGCGGGCCTTCGGGGCCAAGGTGATCCTCACGGCCGCCGCGGAGCGGGGCACCGGCATGGTGAGGATCGCCGAAGCCTACGCCAAGAAGCACGGGGCCTTCCTGGCCCGCCAGTTCGACAACCCGGCCAACCCCGCCTACCACCGTCAGACCACGGCCTCCGAGATCCTGTCGGACTTCGCGGGCCGGCGGCTGGACTGGTTCGTCACCGGCTGGGGCACCGGCGGCACCCTCACGGGCGTGGGAGAGGTGATGCGGGTGGCCCGGCCCGACGTGAGGATCGTGGCCGCCGAGCCGGCCCCGGCCTCCCTTCTCCGCGGGGAGGAGTGGCATCCCCACAAGATCCAGGGCTGGACCCCGGACTTCGTGCCTTCGGTGCTGAACAAGGAGGTGGCCCACCAGGTCCTCCCCATCGAGGAGGTCGTCGCCCGGGACACGGCCCGGCGCCTGGCGAAGGAGGAAGGCATCTTCTGCGGCATCTCCTCCGGGGCCACCTTCGCCGCGGCCCTCGAGGTGGCCCGGCAGGCCCGGACCGGCGACGTGATCCTCGCCATGCTGCCGGACACCGGGGAGCGCTACTTCTCCACCTTCCTCTTCGAAGGCGTGAACGAGGGCAGCGACGAGGAATAGCCGCGCTCCGCGCGGATTTGGGTTTGCCCTTCCGGCCGGCCCTCAGTACCATCCACCCTTCCCCCTGGAAGGCACAAGATGTCCCAACCCGAGCCCCCCCCCGAATCCGTCCGCTTCGAGGACGGATTCCTGGAAGCCCAGAACCTGGTGGGGGGGGCCTGGGAGCCGGGGCGGGGCGCGGCTCGGGAGATCCTGAGCCCCTACACGGGCCGGGCCATCGGGCGCGTCTTCGATAGCGAAGCGGAGGACGTGGCGCGGGTGGTGGAGGCCGCGGCGCCGGCGGGGAGGGCCTGGGGCCGGCTCTTCATGAAGGAAAGCAGCCAGGGGATGTTCCGTTTCCGGGGGGGACGCGTAGGGGGTTTGGACCGCCTGGCCCACTCGGTGGCGGCGGAGAGCGGCAAGCTGCCCTCCGAGGGCCGGGCCGGGGTGCTGAAGGGCGTCGAGGTGCTGGAATACGCCCTCAGCCTCCAGAACCTGGACGATGGGGCCAAGGTGCAGGTGAGCAGCGGGATCACCTGCGAGGTGAGGCGGGAGCCCCTGGGCGTCGTGGCGGAGATCACCCCGTTCAACTTTCCCGCCATGGTGCCCCTGTGGATGATCCCCCTGGCCATCACCGTGGGGAACGCCTTCGTCTGGAAGCCTTCGGAGAAGACGCCCCTCACCAGCCGCCTCATCGCCGAGGCCCTGAGGAGGGCGGGCCTGCCGGACGGCGTCTTCGGCATCGTCCAGGGGGGCCGGACCGCCGTGGAGGCCCTCTGCGACCATCCCGGGATCTCGGCCCTGGCCTTCGTGGGCTCGACGCCGGTGGCCCGGGCCGTCTACGGGCGGGCGACGTCCGCCGGCAAGCGGGCCCTCTGCCTGGGCGGCGCCAAGAACCACATCATCCTCATGCCGGACGCGGATCCGGAGATGGCCGCCTCCGGCATCCTGGCCTCCTTCACCGGCTGCGCGGGCCAGCGCTGCATGGCCTCCAGCGTCGTCCTGGCCGTGGGCGAGGTGGAGCCGATCCTGGAGGACCTGGCGGTCCGGGCGAAGGGCATGGTGCTGGGCCGGGACATGGGCGCCCTCATCTCCAAGGAGTCCAAGGTGCGGCTGGACGCCGCCATCGCTCGGGCGGTGGAGGACGGCGCCGTGCTGCGGGTGGACGGACGGGGGGCGGAGGTCCCCGAGGCCTTCGTGGGGGGGAACTGGCTGGGGCCCACCATCCTGGACCGGGTGCGTCCCGGGGCCTCCGCCGCCTGCGACGAGCTCTTCGGCCCCGTGCTCAGCGTCGTGCGGGTCCCGGACCTGGACGCCGCCCTGGAGATCGAGGCCGCCAACCCCTACGGTAACGCGGCCTCGGTCTTCACCCGCAGCGGCGCCGTGGCGGAGGAGGTGGCCCTGCGGGCCCGCGCGGGCATGGTGGGCGTGAACATCGGCGTGCCCGTGCCCCGGGAGCCCTTCTCCTTCGGGGGCTTCTACGAGTCCCGCTTCGGCCACGGGGACATCACGGGGGAGGACGGCGTGGCCTTCTGGAGCCAGCAGAAGAAGGTCACCCTGAAGTGGGCCCCCCCCAAAGAGCGCAATTGGATGAGCTGAGAGGGTCGATCATGAGCGGACACGTATCCCACGTGGGACTCACCTCCCACCCCGGCTTCATTTTCAAGGAGGCGCTCCCCATCCAGTGGGGCGCGGAGGATCCCAAGTCCCGAGGCCCGGTCGTGGCCACCCTGACGGACCGACGGCACCGCAACGCCATCGGCACCCATTCGGGCAGCTACTCCGTCTACCGCGCCCTGGCCACCGCCGCCGGGGACCTCACGCCGGAGCACCGCCCGGACCTCACCAACACGAACCCGGTGGTGGACGTCGGCCCCTTCGAGTCCTGGAAGGACCCCGACAAGATCGTCTCCATCGATCCCTGGGGCGCCCAGATCGCCTCGGTGTTCCGGGACCATCTGGACCGCGGCTACGACATCCGCCCCACCATCGCCGTGACCCGGGCCCACATGCTGATGCCCGAGATCACCGAGGCCATCGAGAAAGGGCGGCTGGGCATCGACGGCACCGTCATCCGCCCCCAGGGGGACATCGCCGTGACCAAGGCGGCCCTGGAGCCCGTGTGGTACCTGCCGGGCATCGCCAAGCGATTCGGCGTCGACGAGGGGGAGCTGCGCCGCGTGCTCTTCGAGGAGACCGGCGGGATGTTCCCGGAACTCATTACCCGCCCCGACCTCAAGATCCTGCTGCCCCCCATCGGCAGCACGACGATCTACATGTTCGGGGACCCCCGGAAGATCGGCGACCCCACCCAGAAGCTCACGCTGCGCGTCCACGACGAATGCAACGGCTCGGACGTCTTCGGGTCCGACATCTGCACCTGCCGGCCCTACCTCTGCCACGGCATCGAGGAGGCCGTCCGCTGCGCCCAGGAGGGCGGCTCCGGGTGCATCGTGTACTACCGCAAGGAGGGGCGCGCCCTCGGCGAGGTGACGAAATTCCTGGTCTACAACGCCCGCAAGCGCCAGGAGGGCGGGGACAGCGCCGCCACCTACTTCCACCGCACGGAGTGCGTGGCAGGGGTGCAGGACATGCGTTTCCAGGAGCTGATGCCGGATCCCCTGCACTGGCTGGGCATCACCAAGATCGACCGCCTCGTCTCCATGAGCGACATGAAGTACGACGCCATCACCGGCTCCGGAATCCGGGTCCTGGAGCGGGTATCCATCCCCGACGAGCTCATCCCTCAGGACGCCCGGGTGGAGATGGAGGCGAAGAAGGCCGCGGGCTACTTCACGACAGGCGAGGTCAAGAGCGCCGGGGGGCTGGAGCAGGTGAAGGGGCGCGGCCTCGATGAGTAGCGCGCTCCGCGGCAGCCGGGAGGACCTCGAAAGCCTGCTGTCCCCCGCCACCATCCGGGCCCGGGCCGAGGCGGTGCTGGACCTCGCGGAGCGGGGCCGGACCTCCTTCCGGCCCCGGATGGAGCGGCTGGAGGAGGTGGCGGCCCTGGTGGCCGAGGTCACCCTCGCCAACTACCCGAACCTGGACATCCCCTTCCATTCCCGCTGGAACCACTTCCAGGCCGGAGGGAGGGACCGCAATGGCGAGCTGGACGTAGCCCTGGCGGGCCTCGACGGGGCCGACCGGGCCCGGGCCAAGCTGGACCTCGTCGTCGTGAGCGTCCTGCTGGACGCGGGGGCGGGCATGGCCTGGCGCTACCGGGAGGCCGGGAGCGGCCTCGAGAGCTCCCGCTCCGAGGGCCTGGCCGTGGCCAGCTGGAACCTGTTCCGGGCTGGCCTCTTCTCCTCGGATCCGGACCGGCCCCTGCGGGCGGACGCGAAGGGACTGGCGAGGCTGGAATTCGGCGCCCTGGAGGAGGGCTTCCAGGTCGGCCCCTCCAATCCCATGGTGGGCCTGGAGGGCCGCTTCCGCCTGCTGAAGTCCCTGGGCCGGGCCCTGGAGGCCGATCCGGAGCTCTTCGGGGCTGTGGAAGCGCGGCCCGGCCGCCTGCTGGACCATCTGCGGGGCCTGGCTCCGGGGGGTCCCCTGGAGGCGCCCCGAATCCTTCGGGCCCTGCAGCGGGGCCTGGGGAATATCTGGCCCGGGCGCCTGGCCCTCGCCACCCCGGAGGGGGAGGTGAACCTCGGGGACGCCTGGCACTACCCGCCCCTGGGGGAGGCCTCCTCCGTGGGGGCGGTCCTGCCCTTCCACAAGCTGTCCCAATGGCTTTCCTATTCCCTGCTGGAACCCCTCCAGGAGGCGGGCCTCGCCGTCGCGGACATCGACGGGCTCACGGGGCTGGCGGAGTACCGCAACGGCGGCCTGATGCTGGATTCGGGCCTGCTGGAACTGCGGGATCCGGCCCTGGCGGCGCGGCCCCATCCTCCCGGCTCGGACCTGGTCCTCGAGTGGCGGGCCCTGACGGTGGCCCTCCTGGACCGCCTGGCGGACCCCGTGCGGGCCCGCCTCGGCCGAAGCGCCGAGGCCTTCCCCCTCGCCAAGATCCTGGAGGGCGGGAGCTGGTCCGCGGGCCGGAGGCTGGCCGCGGAGCGCCGGGCCGACGGGGGGCCGCCCCTGGGCATCGAAAGCGACGGAACGGTGTTTTGATCGCATAGCACGGAGCAAGGCATGAACACGACCACGTCCGGAGGCCTCCGCCTCATCCAGCACCCCATCCTGGCCCATCACCTCTCCAACCTGCGGAGAAAGGAGACGGGGCCCACGGAGTTCCGCCGCCTGCTGACGGAGATGAGCAGGCTCATCGCCTACGAGGTAACGCGGGGGCAGCAGACCCAGCTCAGGCCCATCGAAACCCCCTTCGAGGCCATGGAAGCCCCCTTCCTCGCGGAGCGCATGGTGGTGGTGTCCATCATGAGGGCGGGCAACGGCATGCTCGACGGCGTGCTGCAGGCCATCCCCAACGCCGGCGTCGGCCACATCGGCATCTACCGGGACAAGTTCATCCACAGCACGGTGGAGTATTTCTTCCGCCTTCCCGCCGACGTCCAGGGCCGGGAGGTAATCCTCCTCGACCCCCTCCTGGCCACCGGCGCCACCGCCGTGGCGGCCATCTCCCGCCTCAAGCAGTACGGGGTGGGGCAGATCCGCTTCGTGTGCCTGCTGGCCTCGCCGGAGGGCCTGGGGCTGATGAAGGAGGAGCACCCCGACGTCGACATCTACTGCCTTTCCGTGGAAAGGGAGCTGAACGAGAAGGGCTACATCCTGCCGGGCCTCGGCGACGCCGGGGATCGCCTGTACAACACGGTTTAGGACCCGTTTCGAAACAACCGGTGCTTTTCCGGTTGTTTTGTTACGGCTCCTTATGCCGTTCTTGCCATCGAAGTGACACGGTCGTTTTGTGACGACGGCTTAGAAGGGTCCCATGAAGAACATCACCATCATCGGCGTCGCCGGCGGCAGCGGATCGGGCAAGACCACCTTCGCGCGGCGCCTCCTGGAGCGGCTGGGGCCGGAGCGCTGCGCCGTGCTGAGCCAGGACAACTACTACGTCGACCAGAGCGCGCGCTTCGTGGAGGACGGGGGCGAGGTGAATTTCGACCATCCGGACGCCCTGGAATTCAGCCTCCTGACGGAGCATCTCCGGGCCCTGAAGGCCGGCGGCGCCGCGGAGGTGCCCATCTACGAATTCGCCACCCACCGGCGCCTTTCGGAGACCCTGCGCTTCGAGCCGCGGTCCCTGGTGCTGGTGGACGGCATCCTATTCCTGGGCCAGCCGGAGGTGCGGGCGCAGCTGGACGGGGCCGTCTTCCTCGACATCCCTGAACCCCTCCGCTTCGAAAGGCGCCTGAAGCGGGACGTGGCGGAGCGGGGCCGCACCCCCGAAGGCGTGAAGGCCCAGTGGGAGCGCCAGGTTCAGCCCATGCACCTGCGTTTCGTGGAGCCTTCGAAGGCCCACGCCACGTGGCTGGCGACGGACGAGGCCACCTTCCAATCCGCCCTGGACGCGGTGGAGGCCAGGGTCGGGGCCTGAGCGGGGGGGATCGGGCGATCCCCCCCGCAGTCGGGCTAACGCTCCTCTTTTCGGGGCTCCTTTTCCTTCTCCTTCTTGGGCCGCTCCTGTTCGGCTTTCTTCGCGGGGCGCTCCTGCCGCGGGGCTTCCTTGGGGACCCGCTCGACGGGGGGATGGGGGAGGGGTTCCTCCCGGCGGGGC
>CAYSXG010000045.1:0-11435 GCA_964434895.1 uncultured Solibacteraceae bacterium
GGCCCCCGCGGTGGGGATGCCCCGGACCGGGAGGGGCTACGGGGGACTCATCTGGGTGGAACGGAGGTCCACCGCCCTGCTGGAGGAGTACGACGGGAACCGACACTGGCGGCGCACCTTCCTCGTCGACGTCGACGATCCGAAGGCGAAGCCCCGCCTGCTCTGGGACCTCTCCACCGACGAGAAGTACGGGGATCCCGGCTGGCCGGTGCTGCGCCGGCTCGGGAACGGGGCCTGGGTGATGCGCCAGGACGGGGATTCCATCCATCTCGCCGGGACCGGGGCCTCGGAGGACGGCGACCGCCCCTTCCTGGACCGCCTGGACCTCCGGACCCTGAAGACCGAGCGCCTCTTCCGCTGCGACCGGACCTCCTACGAGCGCTTCCTGGCCTTCACCGGGCCGGATGCCCGGACCTTCCTCACCTGGCACCAGTCCCCCACGGATCCGCCGAACGCCTTCCTGCGCACGCTGGGCAAGGCTCTCGCCGCGCCGGCGGGGGAGGCGACCTACGACTCCGCCCGGGCCGCGGTCACCCACATCCCGGATCCGACGCCGGCGGTGAGGGCCATCCAGAAGCGCCTGGTCAAGTACAAGCGCGCCGACGGCCTGGACCTTTCCTTCACCCTCTACACGCCCCCGGGCTACCGGGAGGGGACCCGGGTACCGACCATCCTCAACGCCTACCCACTGGACTACGCCGATCCCTCGAAGGCGGGCCAGGTCAGCGGCTCCCAGCGCACCTTCACCCGCCTGCGCCAGTACCGGCTGCTGCTGCTGGCGGGCTACGCGATCATCGACAGCGCCTCCTTCCCCATCGTCGGCGACCCGAAGCGCGCCTACGACACCTACCTCGACCAGCTGGTGGCCGACGCGAAGGCCGCCGTGGACGAGGCCGTGCGCCTGGGGGTGGCGGATCCGGACCGCATCGGGGTGACCGGCCACAGCCACGGGGCCCTGATGACCGCCAACCTGGTGGCCCATTCGGACCTGTTCAGGGCCGGCGTGGCCACCAGCGGCTCCTACAACAAGACCCTCACCCCCTTCGGGTTCCAGAGCGAGCGGCGCTCGGTCTGGGAGGCGCCGGAGGTCTACCGGCAGGTCTCCACCTTCTTCGTGGCGGACCGGCTGAAGACCCCCCTCCTGATCGTGCACGGGGCGGACGACGCCAATCCCGGCACCACGCCCCTCCAGGCCACCAAGCTCTTCGAGGCCATCCGGGGCAACGGCGGCACCGCCCGCCTGGTCATGCTGCCCCACGAGCCCCACTGGTACGCGGCGCGGGAGTCCAACGAGCAGCTGGTCTACGAGTTCCTGAACTGGTTCGACACCTACGTGAAGAAGGCCCCGCCCCGCGGCTCTTCGAAATGATCAGCTCAGGCGCTTGCGCACCAGCCGCTCCACGGGGACGCCGCCCCGGAGGTGGGATTCGATGATCTCCGGCACGTCCTCGGGCTGGACATGGGCGTACCAGACCCCGTCGGGATAGACCATCACGGCGGGGCCGATGGCGCAAAAGCCGATGGAGCCGCAGTGGACGCAGGACACGCAGCCCTGGCGGTTGCCCTTGAAGAAGAGGAGGTTCTCCTCGATGAGGCGGGCCCGGAAGGCTTCGAGCACCGCCTCGCTGCCGTGGGCGGTGCAGCTCTTGGCGGTGCAGACGAAGACCTGGTGACGGATGGGGGCGTCCATGAGGGGGGTCTGGGCCCGATCCTCCTCGAAGGTCGGGAGGGCCCCCCCCCTTTCGGGCGGATCTGTTGGAGGCTGGCCCGGCTCCCCACTCATAGCACCTCCAAGTATCGGGCCTCCCCCCCCTCCGAGCCCCCTTCGGGGATCCAGGCGCAGGCCCGGGCCTGCGCCAAGCGCACCAGGTCCCCGCTCCCCTGGGAGGTCAGGGGGAGGAGGCGGCGGCCCTCCCGCGCGCAGGGCTGGAGCAGGGGACGGTCGCCGGGATTCCGGACCGGCCCTTCCAGGACGCCCTGGCGCCAGGGGTCCGGTTCCGGGCTGCCCTGGAGGCGGGCCAGCACCACCGGCAGGAAGAGCAGGGCGTTGAGGTAGGCCGAAAGGGGGTTGCCCGGGAGGCCCAGGACCACGCGGTCCCCCTCGGGATGGGGCAGGAGGGCCACCAGCATGGGCTTGCCGGGCTTGAGGCGGATCTTGTGGAAGAGGATGCGGGCCCCCAGTTCCTGGAGCACCGAGGGCAGGAAGTCCTTCTGCCCCATGCTGACCCCCCCCGTGGTGAGGAGCACCCGCAGCTCGCCGAACTCCGAAAGGCGCGCCTTCAAGGCGCAGGGGTCGTCGGGCAGGCTGGGCAGGCGCCGGGCCTCGGCCCCGAGGCGATGGGCCAGGGCCAGGAGCATGGGGGCGTTGGAATCGCGGATCTGGTAGGGGGCTGGGTCCCCCGCCAGCTCGTCGCCGGTGCTGGCCACCCCCACAACCAGGCGCCCGAGCTCCGGAAGGGGACGGCCCACCTGGGCGAAGAGGCCCACGGCCGCGGCACTGAGGGGCCCCTCCCCGTCGAGGAGCAGGTCCCCGGCCCGGGCCTGGGAGGCCCGGCGGCGGACGTGGTCCCCGGCCTTGGGTTCCACGAGGGGATGGACGAGATCCCCCTCCTCCCGGACCTGCTCCACGGGCACCACCGCGTCCGCCCCGGAGGGAAGGGCCGCGCCGGTCATGATGCGCAGGGCCTCGCCGGGGCCCACCTGGAACCCGGCAGGATCGTCCCCGGCGAAGAGGGCGCCCCTCAGCCGGCGCGGGGCCGCCCCATCGGCGCTGCGCAGGGCGACGCCGTCCATGGCGCTGCGGTCCAGGGCCGGGTCGTCCCGGTCCGCCCGGACCTCGGGCCAGCGGGGGGCCGCCAAGGCCTCGCGAACCCGCTGCAGGGCTTCGTCCAGGGGCAGGAGGGATTCCGGGGGCACCCTCCGACCCTAGCACGGCGGCCGGCTATTCCATCAGGCGCTGGATCCAGCCCCGCCACCCCTGGAGCCTCACGGCGCCGGCGTCGCAGCGGATGAGGACCCAGCAGCCCCCCTCCTCCGCCGTGGGGGCGTGGGCAGGGTGGCCGGCCTCGTAGTAGAGCCAGTCCCCGGGGTCCCCGTGGCGCACCCCGTCCGACAGGCCCCCCCGCAGCACCACCAGGCTTTCGGCCCCCTCGTGATGGTGGCGGGGGATGCTGCGTCCCCCGGGCATGTGCAGGACGTAGAGCTCGTGGCGGCGGTCCTCGGAGGTGGCGACGCGGGCCATGCGGGCCCCGCCCAGACCCCGGTCCCACCAGGACCAGGTGTCCGGAGTGGGCAGTTCCCGGAGAACCTCGGGGGGAAGGTGGGGCTCGTCGGGGGCCTGGCGGCCCTCGGCGAGGATCTGGTAGGCCAGGGCCATGAGGCGCAGGGGCAGGTCGGGCTTGGTGGAGGCCAGTTCCCGGGCCAGGGGCTCCGGGATCCGGGGGCGGGGTTGGCCCAGGCGGGCCAGGGCCCCGGCCAGGGCGGAGCGGGCCTCCGGCGGGGCGGCGGTCTCCCCCGAGGGCAGGGCCTCCCGGACCAGGCGGGGGAGGGCCCGCATGGAGCGGAGCAGGGCCCGGCACCCGGCGCAGAGGCCGAGGTGGGTCCGAACCCGGAGGGCCGCCAGGGGGGGCAGGGCCCCCTCCTGGAGTTCCGTGAGGCGCTCCGTGACTTGGGCGCAGGTGAAGAGCAGGCCCATCAGCGCACCCCCCGGGACGGGGCGAAGGCCTGCAGGAAGCCCCGAAGCCCCAGGCGGGCCCGGTGCAACCGCTGACGCACCAAGTCCTTGGTAATGCCCAAGTGGAGGGAGATCTCCTCCGTGTCCCAGCCCTCGATGTCCTTGAGGACGAAGACCGCCCGCTGGTCGTCGGATAGGCGGCCGAGCCCCTCCTGCACCTTCGCTCGAACCTCTTGGTTCTGGGCCATATCCAAAGCCTCGGCTTCCTGGCTCCAGGCCAGGAGGTCATCCACGTCCTTGTGATGCCCGTCGTCCTGGAAACGTGGCAGGAAATCTTCCATGGCGTCTTCCCGCCTTCGGACCCGGCTCCGCCGGAGCATCAGCGCCTCGTTGATGCAGACCCGGTAGGCCCAGGTGGAAAAGCGGCTCTTCCCTTCGAAGCGATGGAGCTGTTCATGGATGCTGAGGAGGGCCTCCTGCAGGGCGTCCTGGGCGTCCGCCGGTTCCCCGAGGATGCGGAGGATCCCCCCGTAGAACATCCCCAGGTGGGGTTCCACCAGCCGTCCGAAGGCCTCGCCGTCCCCGGCCAAGGCCTGGGTCAGGACGTCGTGTTCGGCGGCCGGGGGCATTAAGAGAGTCTAGCGCTGGATCCGGGGGAGCCGGAGGGTGAAGCTGGAACCGAGGCCTGGTCCCCGGCTGGCCGCTCGGATGCTGCCGCCGTGGCGCAAGACGATCTCCTTGCAGAGGAAGAGCCCGAGGCCCGTGCCCGGCACGGCGCGGGTGAGCTCGTCGCCCACGCGGAAGAAGCGCTGGAAGAGGCGGGGGAGGTCCTTGCTCTGGATGCCCATGCCCTGGTCCGCCACCACTACGATGGCCTGGTCCCGGTCCGCCCCCAGGGTCACGGTGGTCTGCCGGGGCTCGTTGGCGTACTTGCAGGCGTTGGAGAGGAGGTTCTCCACGACCGTGGCCAGGGCCTTGGGGTCCGCGGAAATCCAGATGTTCTGCTCCAGGTTCAGCACCAAGCCCAGGGTTCCCGGCCCCAGGCGCTGGTCCATGGCCTCGCTGATCCCCCGCAGCCAGGGCCCGAATTCCAGGGCCTCCGCCTTGAGGTCCAGGCTGCCCGCGTCGGCCCGGGCGGCGTCCAGGAGGTTGCTGACCAGCTCCGTCAGCCGCTCCAGGTCCTTGTCCATGAGGGAGCGGATCCGCTCCCGGCGCTCCTCCCCCAGCTGGTGGGCGAAGAGGGTCTCGAACCAGACCCGCAGGGAGGCGATGGGGGTCTTCAGCTCGTGGGTGACGCTGGCGATGAAGTTGCGCTGGCGCAGGGCCAGGTCCGTCTCCGCGTTCAGGCGCCGGTAGAAGTAGGTGAAGCCCAGCAGGACGCCCAGGGCGAAGAAGCTGCCCTGGGCCGCCACCCTCCAGAGGGCCTGGCGACGCTCCCGGGCGATGGCCCGGAGGGGTTCCTGGCGGAGGGTGATGTAGGCCGCCAGGTCCAGCAGGGGGGGGTCGTCCTCGGCGATGGGCTGGGGGACCACCGCCACGTAGGGGAACTGCTGCTCGATGGCCTGGCGACGCTCCGCCAGGGAGGGGAGCTCCGGGACCCCCCCCTCCACCACCCGGCCCCGCAGCACGGTCTCCCCCCGGTTCATGATGCGGATGACCCGGGTGCTGTCCATCTGCCAGGCCTCGGCCCTCCCGGCCTTGAGGGTGGCGATGCGCTCGTCCTGGAGCCGCTTGGTTTCGCGGACCTGGAGGCTGATCCACCAGCCCACCTGGCTCAGGAGCAGCAGGGCGACGGACCAGAAGATGAGGCGCTGCGGGGGCAGGCGCTTGAAGAGGTGGCTCAGCATGGGGGGCCCGATCGGGGCTTCCAGCATGGCAGGCCCCAAGGAGTCCTGGCATCCTTGGGGTCGGAATCCCCATGGCCCTCCCGCCCAACCACCCGCCCTCCTCCGGCAACCCCGGCGGATCCGCCCGACCCGGTGCGGTGCCGCCGCCCCCTGGCGCCGGCGCCCAGGTGCTGGCGGAGCTGCTGCAGAGCCAGCGGCAGGTCTCCCAGCTCACCCACGAGATCGCGGATCTTCGCACCAAGCTGGGGCGCCGTACCCATCAGATGAGCCTGCTGCAGCAGGTGGCCGAAATCCTGGCGGCCACCCCCAAGGCCGAAAGCGTCGCCGGCGTCCTGAACGACGCCCTGGCCCAGGAATTCGGGGCCCGCCGGAGCATGGTCTGGATCCTGGAGGACGGGGGCGTCTGCTACCGGCCCCGGGCCGGCACGGGGATCCCCCGTTCGGAGTGGGAGGGCCTCCGCCTCCCGGCCCCCAACCCCTTTCCGGAGTCCCCCATGGTCCTTTTCCAGTCCCAGTGGCTGGAAGGCCATCACCTGGACCGCAGCCTCCCGCCTTTCCGGACCGGGACCCGCGATCCCCTCTACTACATCCCCTTCGAGCACCAGCTCCTCCTGCTGGGCTTCACCATCGTCCAGCTGGCCCCGGATCGGCGCCTGGAGCAGGAGGACGTGGACTCCCTCAACATCCTTCAGCGCCAGGCGGCGGTGACCATCTACAACGCCTGGCTCTTCCGGGACCTCTACGAGCAGCGGGAGACCCTGAGGAACCAGGCCCAGGCCCTGGAGGACGCCAACGCCGCCCTCAAACGGGCGGACCAGATGAAGAGCGAGTTCCTGGCCCTCACCAGCCACGAGCTGCGCACGCCCCTCACGGGGATCCTGGGCTTCACGCGGCTAGTGATGGACGGGCTCTACAACGACGAGCAGGAGATGCAGCAGATGCTGGCGGACAGCTACGCCAGCGGCAAGCACCTCCTGAGCCTGCTGAACGACATCCTTGACCTGGCCAAGATCGAGAGCGGGCGCCTGGAGATCCACGCCCAGCCCTTCAGCCTCTCGGTGCTGGTGGAGGAGGTGAAGGCCATCGCCGAGGCCTACCCGCGCAAGCCCGACGTGGCCCTGCTCTGGCCCGACAACCTCGCCGCCATGCCGGACGTGCAGGTGGACCCCCACCGGGTCAAGCAGGTGCTCCTGAATCTCCTCTCCAACGCGCTCAAGTTCACCAAGGAGGGCCACGTCAGGGTGGAGGCGGAACGGGGTCCCGGCATCATCTCGGTGAGGGTCGAGGATACGGGCATCGGCGTGGCCCCGGAGGCCCAAAAGAAGCTCTTCAACAAGTTCGCCCAGGCCGAAGGGGGCCACGCCCGGGAATTCGGCGGCACGGGCCTGGGGCTCGTGATCTGCAAGCACCTGATGGAGATGATGGGCGGGAGCGTCGGGCTCTACAGCGAGGGGCAGGGCAAGGGGACCACGATGACCATCGCCCTTCCCATCGCCTGAGGTCGTCGTGGGCATCCATGACATCGGCGATCCCGGGCCCCCCGCCCAGCCCTGGCCACTGGGGAGCGAGACCGAGGCGGCCCTGGAGGCCTGGCGGGAGGCCATGGCGGCGGACGCCAAGGTGGCCCAAATGGTGCGCACCCTGGAGGCCACCCTGGACCAGCTCAACCTGCGCCGGCGCCACGCCATGCGGGTGAACCAGGTGGCCGGGATGCTGGCGGCCAACACCCGGGCCGAAAGCCTGGGCAACCTCGCCATGGACGTGCTGGGATCGGAGCTCAGCAGCCGTCGGGGGGCCTTCTTCGCCCTGGAGGGGACGGCCTACGTCCCCATCGCGGCCCTCGGCGCCCCTCTGGGGAGCCTGGTGGGCTACGCCTTCCCGGCCCCGAACCCCTTTCCCGACTACCCCCTGGTGCTCTTCCAGAGCCAGTGGCTGGAGGACGAGGTCCATCGGGGAAGCCTTTCGGGCCTCAAGCTCTCCCCCGAGAGCGGCCTGCTCTTCCTCCCCTTCGAGCACCAGCTCTTCCTCATGGGCTTCGCCATCTTCTCCCTTCCCCGGGACCGCGCGCTGGGGGAGGCGAACCAGGAGTTCCTGGAGGTCATGCAGCACCTCTTCGCCATCGCCCTGAACAACGCGTGGCTTTTCCGGGACCTGCAGCAGCAGCGCACGGAGCTGGCCCTCCAGGCCGACGCCCTCCGCCAGCAGGCCCAGTCCCTTTCAGAGCTCCAGGCCCTGACCAGCATGGGGCAGGCCATGAAGGGGGAGTTCCTGGCCTTCGCCAGCCAGGAGATGGCCCGGCAGCTCACGGAGATGCTGGGCCTCCTCCGCCTGGGCCAGGGAGGGGCCTACAGCGGCGCCGAGGCCGGGGGGGCCTTCGAGGAGGCCTACTACCTGGGCCAGCACATGCAGGCCCTGCTGGCGGACCTGACGGTGCTCGTGAAGGCCGAGTCCCGGCCCATCTCCATCCAGCCCCTGGCGGTGGCGGACTTCCTGGCGGACCTGGCCCAGCGGCTGGTGAGCCTGCCCCGCCGCGCCGGGATGGAGGTGGAGTGGGCCGTCCTCCCTTCGGATCTCCCGGAAATCGGTGCGGACGGGGAGCTCCTGGGCCTGGTCCTCCTCCACCTGCTCCACAGCGCCCTCTTCCACGCCAAGGAGGGGCCCGTGTCCTTCCAACTGGAGCGGACCCCCCTGACCCTGGCCTTCCGGATCCCCCTCCGGGGGGTGGATCTGCGGCCGGCGGCCCACGTGCTGCGGAATCCCGACCTGCGGGGCGAGGAGCTGCGGATCGAAGGCCACGCGGGGGCCGGGCTCAGCCTCTACGTCTGCCAGGTCCTCCTGGAGCGGATGGGGGGGCGCCTGAACATCGAAGGAGGGGCGGAGCGCAGCGATCTGGTGGTGGAAATGCCCGTGGTGTAGCCTCCTCCCGCCGGAGTTGAGACAATGGCCCCTTCCCAGGGGTTGTCCATGTCCTACCAGCGCCGCGCCGAGTTCCTGCCCTTCACCCGTCCCGTCATCGGCCCGGAGGAGATAGAGGAGATCATCGACTCCATCCACAGCGGGTGGATCACCACCGGCCCCAAGAGTGCCCGCTTCGAAGCGGAGCTGGCCACCTACAACGGCGTGCCCCACTGCCTGGCCATGAACAGCGCCACCACGGCCCAGGAGATCACGATGCAGTGCCTGGACCTTCGGCCCGGCGACGAGGTCATCACCACGGGCCTCACCTGGGTGAGCACGCTGTCCACGGTGCTGCTGCAGGGAGGCGTGCCGGTGCTCGTGGACATCGATCCCAAGACCCTGAACATGGACGCGGCCAAGCTCGAGGCGGCCATCACGCCGCGCACCGTGGGCATCATCCCTGTCCACCTCACGGGCCTGCCCTGCCCCATGGAGGCGATCTGGGCCGTGGCCCAAAAGCACGGACTCTGGGTGGTGGAGGACGCGGCCCAGGCCATGGGCGCCCACTACCGGGGAAAGAAGGTCGGCAGCGATCCCCGCTCGGTCATGAGCGTCTACAGCTTCCATCCCAACAAGAACATGACCACGGGCGAAGGGGGGGCCATCGCCTTCTTCGACGACCGCTTCCTTCCCCGCATCCAGCGCCTGCGCTTCCACGGCATCGAGCGGGACGCCTGGAAGCGCCAGGCCAAGGAGGGCAGCGTCCACATCGACGTGGCCGAACCCGCGCGCAAGGCCAACTTCATGGACCTCCAGGCCGCCATGGGCCTGCACCAGATCAAGAAGCTGGACGCCTTCAACGAGCGGCGAGGGCAGCTCTTCCGCCGCTACCTGGAGCTCCTGGGGGACCTGGACGAGGTGATGCTGCCCTGGGAGGGCGACGCGGACCACGGGCACTGCTTCCACCTCTTCGTGGCCCGGATCCGCCCCGAGAAGGCCGGCCTCGACCGCGACGCCTTCGTCACCCGCCTCAAGGAAGAGAACATCGGCACCGGCATCCACTACAAGCCCACCCACCAGCACAGCTTCTACCGGGACTACTACGCCGCCCATCCCCAGGCCCTGCCCAAGGAGGGCCTGCCGAATACCGACTGGAGCGGCGACCGGCTTTGCAGCCTCCCCCTTTGGCCGGGCCTCCGGGAGGAGGACCAGGACCAGGTGGTGGCCACCCTCAAGCACGTCTTCGCCAAGGCCAAGGCGCAGGTGACCGTCTAGGCGCGCTCCGGCGGCATCACAACCTTCCCGCCCCTTCCCCCACCCTGCGTTCCGACGTGTGGCCCTTGAAGTAGGGCGCCAGGTCGAGGCCGAGGGCCTCCGCGCTGGTTTCCAGGACGCTGCCGTCCAGGGGGAGGATCCGCGGGGCCACGGCGTAGGCCGGGTCCGCGTAGGCGGCCTCGGGACCCACGAGGGTCCAGCCCCTCTCCCGGAAGAGGGCGATGACGTCGCCGAGGAAGAGGGCGTTCAGCAGGTTGTGGTGCAGCAGCAGGACGTGGGGCAGATCCCGCCCGTAGATGCCCCGGGCGAGGCCGTCGTAGATCCGCGCCCGCTCCCAGAGGTGGGCCAGGTAGTAGGCGCGCCATGGGGCGAGGTCGGTCCGGGGGTCCTGGGCCAGCTTCGCGCATAGCTTCTGGTCGATGAGCCAGTCGCTGGTGTCGATGCTCACGTAGCCGATGCGGTAGCCCGGCGCCTTCAGGAAGGTCCGGACGCCGTCGCGTTTCTCCTCCGAGGCGCCCTCCCGCAGGTAGGGAAAGCGGAGGAACTTCCGGTAGCCGGGAAGGGTGGAGATGACGCGGTCGCAGCCGAGGATCTCCTCCTGGAAGGCCGCCAAGGAGGTGGCCGGCGCGTTGAAATCCGGGTGCGTCACCGTGTGGTTGGCCAGGAGCTGGCCGCCGTCCGAAAGGGTCTTCAAGAGCGCCAGGCCCGCGGGGCGGTCGGCCCCGTTCTTCAGGGTGACGAAGAACATGGCCTGGGCGCCGCCCCGGCGGAGCTGGTCGAGGAGGGCCTGGTTGCGGGCCTCCGGGGACATCAGGGGGGTGGGCTCCACCTTGGGGCCGTCGTCGAAGGTGAGAGCCAGGCGCTGGGCCCCCAGGGGGAGGGTGACCCCCCAGGCCAGGCCCATCGCGAGGGCCGCGAGCCTCATGGGAGCTCCTGGCGCGTGACCACGGCCTTGCGCCGGTAGAGGTCCATCACCGCCAGGGCGTAGGTGCGGCTCTCCTCCGTGGGGGCGATGCCCTCGGAGGCGTCCACGGCCGCTTCGCCCGCGTTGTAGGCCATCACGGCCAGGGCCGTGTTGCCCCGGTAGTGGTCCAGCAGGAAGCGCAGGTACCTCGTGCCGGCGGTGAGGTTCTGCTCGGGGTCCGTCGGGTCCGCGGCGCCGAAGCGCGCGGCGGTCCCGGGCAGGAGCTGCATGAGTCCCATGGAGCCCATGGCGTTGGGCTGCTTGAGGTTTTCGAAGCGGCTTTCGCACTGGATGACCGCCCGGACCAGGTGCGGATCCACCCCTTCGGCCGCGGCGATCCGGTCCGCGAGCTTCACGAGGGGGGCGGGGGCCAGGACCAGGGTCGGGGCCCGGCCCTCCAGGAGGGGGGCGGCGGCACCCAGGCCGGCAGCGCCCAGGAGGAGGGCCGCCGCGAAGGAGAGGGCGAGGGAGGGACGCGGGGGGCGTCCGAGCAGGTGGAGGAGGCGGATCATCAGGGGGGCTCCGTGGGCCGCGAGGGCCAGTCGGGGTGGACGCAGTTCGTCCAGCTGGTTGAGGGCCGAGGCGAGGAGGCGGGGATCGCCGCAGCAGTCGGCAGCGGTCTCGTCGCAGCAGCGCTCCCGCTCCAGGCGCGCCGCCGCGGAGATCCACCGGGCGAGGGGATGATGGAAGAGGAGGACGTCCACGCCGGACTGGAGGCCGTTGAGCAGGAAGTCCATCCGGCGGAGGTGGGCGAATTCGTGGGCCAGCACCGCCTCCA
>CAYSXG010000046.1:0-11414 GCA_964434895.1 uncultured Solibacteraceae bacterium
GGATCAGCTCTACACCGCCACCGAGGTGAACGAATGGGCCTGGATGGGCGCCCTGGACCCCGAAGAGCGGGGCCCCTTCCACGGCCCCGGCCACCCTCCCCCGGGGGACCAGGCCTTCGCCCTCCCGGCCTTCCAGCGCCTCGCCGCCGCCGAAGGGAGGCCCGACCTCATGGCCCTGCTGCGGGAGGCCGAGGCCCGGGGCCTGCCCGCCCTCGTGGACGAGGAAACCCTCTCCCTGGGGGCCGGCTGCCGCAGCCTCGCCTGGCCCCAAAAGGCCCTGCCCCGTCCCGGGGCCGTGCCCTGGGAGCGCCTGGGGGACATCCCCACGGCCCTGGTGACCGGTTCCAACGGCAAGACCACCAGCGTCCGCCTGGTCTCGGCCCTCTGCGAGGCCCAGGGCTGGGTCCCGGGCCACACCTGCACCGACGGGGTCTTCATCGGAGGGGAATGGACGGAGCGGGGAGACTATTCCGGTCCCGCCGGGGCCCGGCGCGTGCTGCGGGATTCCCAGGTCCAGGCGGCCGTGCTGGAAACGGCCCGCGGGGGCATTCTGCGACGGGGCCTGGCGGTGCGCCGGGCCCGGGCCGCCCTCGTCACCAACGTCAGCCCCGATCACTTCGGCGAATACGGCATCCACGACCTGGAGGACCTGGCGGAGGCCAAGCTCGTGGTGGCCCGGGCCCTGGGCAAGGAGGGGATCCTGGTGCTGAACGCCGACGACCCGGTCCTGAGCCGACGGGCCGAAGGGCTCGGGGTGCGCACCGCCTGGTTCGCATTGGAAGCCGACCATCCCCGGCTCCGGGCCCACCGGGAGGCCGGAGGGGCCACCTGCGGCGCCTCCGGTGGCCGCCTCCTTTTGAGCCAGGGGGGCCTGTCCCAGGATCTCGGAGCTGTGGCGGACATGCCCCTCAGCCTGGAGGGGACGGCGCGCTACAACCTGGCCAACCTCGCGGGCTCCGCACTGTTGGGCGCCGCCCTGGGCATCCCGGCGGCGACCCTCGCCCGGGTCCTCGCCGCCTTCGGGGCCTCCCGACGGGACAACCCCGGGCGCCTGGAGCGCTGGCGCCTCGGCGGAATGACGGTGCTGATGGACTACGCCCACAACCCCGACGGCCTGGGGGGCCTCCTGGCCATCGCCCGCGGTGCCCACCCCCCGGGCCGCCTGGGTCTCCTCCTGGGCCAGGCGGGCAACCGAGACGACGAGGCCATCCGGGCCCTGGCCGCCACCGCCGCCGAGGCCAGCCCCGACTTCGTGGTTCTCAAGGATCTGGAGGGCTACCTGCGGGGCCGCCAGCCCGCCGAGGTGCCAGGCCTTCTGCGGACCGCCCTCCTGGACCGGGGTCTCGCCCCGGAGCGCGTCGCCACCGTGCTGCCGGAGGTGGGGGCCGCCCGGGCCCTCCTGGCCTGGTCCCGGCCCGGGGACATCGTGGTCCTTCCGGTCCACGGCCTCGAGGCCCGGGAGCGGGTGGCCGCCCTCCTGGACGGCCTCGAGGCCGCGGGGTGGATGCCCGGGGACCCCCTTCCGGAGACCTAAACCTTCGCGCGCGGATTCGGGTCTAAATAGGGGGTTTCCCTCCGGTTGAAGCCTCCCCTCCCCACGCCTGGCATCGAAGAGGTACTCATGGACAACGAAACCTCCCCCTTGCCCCTCCGGGTTCTCGGGACGGCGGCGGCCCTTCTGGGCTTCCTGGCCTGCGGCGGTTCCTCCTCCCCCGGGCCCTACGACCTCGCCAACGCGGTGGCCCTGGGGGACTTCAACGGGGACGGCCGCCTGGACGTGGTGAGCGCCCTGGCCACCCACGGCCGGGGGGCCCCCCACCCGGGCTTCCTCTCCTTCCGCTTCCAAAACGCCTCCGGAAACCCCCGCTTCCAGGATCCGATGCGCCAGGACGTGGGGACCGACCCCGCGGCCCTGGCCGTGGGGGATCTGAACGGGGACGGCCGTCCCGACCTCGTCGTCGCCAACACCCAGAGCCTGCCGGATCCCATCCAGGCCAACGCCATCACGGTCCTCCTCTCCGGAAGCGCCCCGGGCAGCTTCCTGCCGACCCAGCAGCTCTCCGTGGGGAACCGGGACCCCCTGGACGTGGCCATCGGCGACCTCAACGGGGACGGACGGCCCGACATCGCCGTGGCGGCCCGGGGCGCCAACAGCGTGCTGATCTTCTTCCAGACCGCCGCGGGCTCCTTCGCGACCCCGGTGGCCGTGCCCGTGGGCGGGGAGCCCACGGCCCTGGCGGTGGCGGACCTGAACGGCGACGGCCGCGCGGACCTGGCGGTCACCACCCTCGCCAACACCGTCTCCGTGCTGCTCCAGACCGCGACCCCGGGCACCTTCGCGGCGGCGGTCGACTATCCCGGACTGGAACCGCCCAACGCGCTCCGGGCTTCGGGTCTGGACTGGGTCTGCCGCCCGGACCTGGCGGTTGCCAACTGGGCCTCCACCACCGCCGGCCTCAGCGTCCTCCGACAGAACCCCATGACCCCGGGCGTCTTCCTGGCCGCCGCGAACTACGACACGGGGGACTGGTATCCCAGCGCCCTCGCCCTCGGGGACCTGAACGGGGACGGCCGCCCCGACCTCGTGGTCACCAACGCCGGGGCCCCCGGCTTTACGGGCAGCGTGGCGGTCTTCCTTCAAGACCCGTCGGCGGCCGGCACCTTCCAGTCCCCCACCCTCTACCTCGGCTACAGCGGCCCCACCTCGGTGGCCATCGGGGACCTGGATGGGGACGGCAAGCCCGACCTGGTCCTCGCCGACGGCAGCCCTTCGGTGCGCTTCCAGGATCCAGCCCATCCGGGTTCCTTCCTGCCCCCCGTGTGGCTGCGCCACTGAGCCGTACCCAACTGCAATCGATTGGGATCGATCACCAGGCACGGCGGAACATTTGTGGGCGTCCAGGATGCATCCCGGAGGGCTGGGGCAGCGGCTTACGTAATGCCCCCCTCAGCCTCGGACCTTAGAGCCCAGCTCCACTGGCACCTCGCGTCCTCCCGCGTCGAAGGCGCGGGGACGGGCCCCTTCCCGCTTGGCCGGAGCTATCAGCCCGATCCCTGCGATTCCTAGAACACCCTCGAAGACCCGAGCGGGGGCCAAGCAGGCCCCCGCTCCATTTCTTGACGCCCCGCCCCGATGATCAGGGCTGCACGAAGGGCGTCCCGGCATCGTAGCGAGCTTTGGCAGGAAGGGTGAGGACCGGCTGGGCCCCGGCGGGCTCCACCCAGGGCCAGGCGTAGCCCTTACCCGCGTTGAAGAAGGCCGGCTTCTGGGACAGGTACAGGGAGGGAGGAAGGCTCTGAGGAAGGGTCGGATCCCAGTGCACCGCTTGGGTGAGGTAGTCGAAATTGCCGTGGCGCAGGGTGGTGGCGGCCACCTTGGGATCCGAGGGATAGGGGGCCCAGTCGTCCCAGCCCAGCTTCCAGACGGAGCGGCTGAAGATATCGCCGCCCTCGTACACGAAGCCGCCCATCTGGCCGGGGACGCCGAGCACGTTGCCCAGAAAGCTGTGCCAGTAGGAGTAGTAGGTGGCCCCGGCGCAGCGGGCAGGGCCGTTGGCGGAGGCCTGCGCCGCGTCGTCCACTGCGTGGGTGGCACCGTCCCCTTGGTCCTGGTAGGCGAAGGGTCGGCGGAAGCCCGTGAGGTAGTTGCGGAAGACCGTGTGGTAGACGGCATTGCCGTGGGTCTTGTCCGAGTCCCAGTTGAAGCCGTGGTTCCCCTCAAAGAGCACGTGGTGGGGGCCGACCATGTGGGAGGCGTTGAGGCCCACCTCGATCCAGCTCCCGTTGGTGTTGATGTAGCCCTCGTCGACGTAGTTGTAACCGAACACCGAGCCCGCCCCCGAGGAGCGGGCCACCATCACCTTGTTGGCCTTGATGGAGATGGAGTCCTCCACCAGCACTTCCGAGCTTCCCTGCGCAAGGCTGATGGCGTAGCCCGCCCCGCCCGGCTGGGCCCAGGCAGCATCATGGACGTAGACCTGGCGCAGCTCCACCCGGAAGGAGGCATCGATGGCGAAGCCCTCGTCGTGCCAGGTGGTGTTCTCCACTCGCCGGGCCCAGCAGCCGGCGCACCACTGGAAGCGGACGTTCCCGTTGTCCCCCCCGATCACCGTGAGGTCCTCGATGCCCGCGCCGGTGGTGAAGTCGTAGCCGAAGCGGGAGACCTGGGCCCCGTGGGAGGCACGGTAATCGATGTGCAGGGGCGTGGTGAAGGTGATCGTGTTCCCGGAGATCGACGCGATCTGCTTGATCTCGTTCGTGGGCCGGTCCGTGCGGGAGAACCAACTGAAGGCGTCCTGGTTGGACCAGGCCGCGGGCAGGCTCAGGGGGTCGTCGGTCCCCTGCGGGGGATCGTGGAGCTGCCACACCACCCGACCGTCCGGCGAGGCCCAGATCCGCCCGCGGCCCGCCGGGTCCGTCTGCCATGCCGCCCCCGACACCTCGTCCACGAGCACGAACTGGCCGGCGCTGAGGCCGCTCGAGCTGGCGACGGCCACGGAGTAGGACCCCTTGGTCCCGTCCCCCATGAGGTTCGTGGAAGCCCCGGCGAGGGCCACCCCCGCGTTGTCGGAATTGTCCGGCTTCCAGCGGGCCGGCCCCACCAGGATGATGGGGGAAGGGTTGGGGCCGGTGGCCTCCGTGTAGGGCCGGGCCCCGTCCGTCTTTTGCAGGATCGTGACACCGGGGCCGGAGCCCCGCAGGGTGATCCCCCGACGGACCTGAAGGTAGTTCCCGCCGTTGATGGTGAAGCGCCCGGGCCCCAGCTGCACCACCTGGCCCGCCGGGCAGGCGTCGAGGGCAGCCTGGATGCAGGCGGTGGCGTCCGCGGCCCCGTTCGCGCCGCAGGCGGCGGCATCGAGGGTGGCGAACACCGTCCCCCGTTCAGGGATGCCGCCCAGCGCGTTCAGGCCGGGATTCCAGACCGTCGCACGGTCCGGAGGCAGAAGACCTCCCGCGCTGACCAGCACGGTGGCGGAGGCCACCTGGGTCGGGTCCGCCTGGCTCGCCGCCAGGACGTGGTAGGTGCCCGGCGCCGCAGGGGCCGTATAGGCGCCGCCGCTGGTGATCGTGCCGCCCCCCCCTTCCTGGATGGACCAGGTCACCCCCGCGGACTGACCCGGGGCCGTGCCCGACACCGTCGCGGAGAAGACCCCCGTCCCGCCCGGAGCGAGGCTGAGGGAGGCCGGGGTGATGGCGACCCGGATCGGGGCCGTCACGGTGACCGTGGTGCGGCTGGCGACACTCCCCGCGGCATTGGTGGCGGTCAGGGTGTAGGTGGTGGTGGAGGCGGGGCTCACGGTCAGGCTGCCCCCGCTCACCCGGCCAGGGCCGGGGCTGATGGACAGGCTGCCCGCGCCGCTCACGGACCATTTCAAGAGACTCGAGGCCCCCGGGGGGATGTTCGCCGGGGAGGCCGTGAAGCTCGAGATCACGGGCTTGGACCGGGGGGCCACGGTCACGGCCGCCGTGGCGAAGCGGGTCTCGTCGGCGGCGCTGGTGGCCCGCACGTGGTAGGTGCCCGCGAGGGCGGGGGCCGTGTAGGCGCCAGCCTCGGTGATGCTCCCCCCACCCGCCTCCAGCACGCTCCAGGCGACCTTCTTGTTCGCGCTGCCCGAAACCTGGGCGCTGAAGACCTGCCGCTGCCCGGTCGCCAGCGTCGCCGGGCCCGGTACCACGCTCACGAAAACCGATCCCCTCGCCCGGGCCGCCCAGGCCGGGGGGCCCCCCGCCAGCAGCAGGCCCAGCGCGAGGCCGGACCCGAAATGAATCGAACGCATATCCCCTCCAGAATCCAAACGACGTCCTGGCCCGCCTCCTTTCGGGGGCCTACCGACAGGCGCCCGAGGCGCCCACTGGCCCCAAGCTAATGGTCCCTTGGGAGTCCCTCAGGATCACTTTTCAGATGCCGCCTGGACCAGGGGGCCGGGCCACCTCCGCATCAGGTTCGCCCTCATCGTGGAAGGGGTTGGGTCGTCGGGGTCCAGCGTGGCCGCCAAGGCGCAGGCCTCCAGCGACTCGGCGAAGGCGCGAGGGGCGCCGGGGTCCTTGGGATTGAGGAGGGCCAGCCGACCGAGGGACCAAGCCAGGTCGATGTAGATTCCAGAGTCGCTGCGCGCGATGTTCGAGGCCCGGCGAAGGGAGGCGGTCGCGGCCCGCAGGTAGAAGGCCTTGCTGCGGGGGCCGAAGTCTTCCGTCGCCTGGAGGGCCAGGCATATCTGGATCATCGACTTGTGGACATGCAGGTGCAAGTTCTGGGGGTCCTGGCGCAACCCTTCTTCCAGGAGGTCCAGGGCCCCCTCGTCCGGCCTCAGGCAAAAGGCCTTCAATCCCTTTCTCAAGGAGGCGCGCCGGGCCCCGCCCTCCCCGTCCTGGTCCAGGAAGAAGGCCGCGCGCCGGCGGAGGGCCTCGATGTCTCCCTTCAGCTCCCGGGCCCGCTGGGGATCGGATTCGAAGTCCAGGTCCATGGCCAGGCCCACGGACTCCTCGAACAGGATCGCCCCCAGGCCGTCGGCCACTTCGGAGGTGCGGAACCCCGCGGCCCAAGCGCGCTCGAATTCCTCCTTGGACCTTTTCCGATCGCCTCGGAGGGAATGCCCCCATCCCAGGGCGTAGTTCAGGGCGCCCTCCACCCCTCCCAGGCCCCGGGACTGCTCCTGGAGGCGGGCGAGGATCTGATCGATCTGGGCCATCTCCGGCCGCGTGTCGTGGGGGGGACGCATCATCGCGGTCATGCCGATGAGGGCCATGCGATGGGATTCCACCGCGAGCAGGGTCATGAATTCCGCCCGCCTCCGGGCCCTCCAGAGGCCCCATCCGCCCAGGAAGGCCACCCCCGCCACCAGCGCCAGGGAGGCCTTCACGATCCGATAGGCCAACCGGTTGCGCCTCAGGCGCAGGATCAGCTTGGCGCCACGCTCCATCCATCCCGCGCGCCGGGCCCGCACCGGAAGCCCCTCCAGCCAGCGCTCCAGGTCCTCCGCCAGGGCCAGAGCGGACGCGTAGCGCCTGAAGGGTTCCCTCTCCAGGGCCTTGAGGGCGATGGTCTCCAGATCGAGGGGGACCTTCCGTCCCCGGTGGGAGGGGGGAACGGGCTCCTCCTGAAGGATGCGCTGGCGCCAGGCCCAGTCGCTGGAGCCCTCCGCGTGGTGGGGGGGATCTCCATCCAGCAGCTCGTAGAGGATGGCGCCCAGGCTGTACACGTCGCTGAGGGGAGTGGGCGCGACGATCCCCTCGACGTGCTCCGGGGACATGTAGGCCAGGGTCCCCGCGCCTCGCAGCTCGGAGGTCTCCTGGGCGCCCTGGAGGCGCGCCAGGCCAAAGTCCGCGAGGTAGGGCTTGAGGGCGCCCTCCCGCTCCTCCAAAAGGATATTGGAAGGCTTCAGGTCCCGATGCACGATTCCCTGGAGGTGGGCGGCGTGGAGGGCCCGCGCGACCTGCATCAGCAGGCGCGCCTCCTCCCGCAGGGCCAGGCGGCCCGCTGCTTGGCCCAGGCTGCACCCCTCCACCAGCTGCATGGAGATGTAGGGCCAGCCCCGAAAGGCGCCGACCTCGAAGACCTGGACGATGTTCTCGTGCCCCAAGCCCGCCTGAAGTTGGGCCTCGAGGGTCAGCCGACGGGCCAGGACCGGGTCCTCCCGGCGGATGAACTTGATGGCGACCTGGCGGTTCAGCCGAAGGTCCATCGCCCGGTAGACCTGGCCCATGCCCCCCGACCCCAGGCGCTCCAGCAGCCGGTAGCGGTCCCAGGCCTCGTGCCCCTCGGGCAGGCCCTCGCTCCCAAAGACCCTGAACTCGAAGCCGGTGTCCTCCGGGGGCGGGAATTCGATCATGGGAGGGCCCTGCGGGCCTCGTGCAGCCGCCGGGCGATCTCTTCCAGCTCCGAAGGCTCGTGGGCCGCAAAGCCCAATCGGGCGCCGCCGACGCTCGTTCCGCTCAGAGCAAAGAGCCGGGACGGCGAGATCACCACCTGCCGGGCCATGGCCTCCCTGGCCCAGGCCCCATCCTCGAAGCCGGGGGTGCGCATCCAAAGGGCCATGCCCCCGGCGGGCGGGTCCATCAGGAGTTCCTCCCCGAAGGCGGCCCGGAGGCTCGAGCAGATCCCATCGCGGCGCTCCTCGCAGAGCCGGCGAAGTCGGTTCAGGTGGCGCACCATCTCCCCGTCCTGGATGAGGTTGGCCATGGCCAGCTCCAGAACCTGGTCCCCCCGACGGTCGAGGAACTGCCGGCGATAGACCAGCCTGGAGATCAGCGGTTCCGGCGCGTGGACGAAGCCGAGCCTGACCCCCGGAGCGAAGATCTTGGAAAGGGTGCCCACGTGGATCACCGAACCCGCAGCATCGGAACTGGCCAGGGGCAGGGCCGGGGCGCTCCCGAACTGGAGCTCCGAATCCACGTCGTGCTCGATGATGGCAAAGCGGTGGAAGCGGGCCAGCTCCAGCAGGCGCGACCGGCGGTCCGCGGACAGGGAGACCGTCGTGGGGTACTGGCGCTGGGGCGTGACCAGGACCGCCCGCAGGCGGGGCAGTTCGGGCAGCCGCTCGAGAACCTCCACCTGGAGGCCTCGGTCGTCCACCGGAACGGAGATCAGCTCCGCCCCGGCGTGACGGAAGGCGCCCCAGACCTGGGGATCCCCCATGGACTCCACCGCCACGGGCTCACCGGGGGAGAAGAGCAGCTCCGCCACGAGGGTCAGGGCCATCTGATCCCCCCCCGTGATCAGGAGGGTTTCGGGGCTCGCCGGAAGGGCGCGGGTGGAGGCCAGCATGGACGCCAGGGCTTGGCGAAGCTTCGGGTGCCCTTGGGGGTCCCCCTCCCGAAGGGCCGCCTGTCCCCCCGCCATCATGGCCCGGTGGTAGGCCTGGGAGAGGGCGGCCATGGGGAGCTGGCGCAAATCCGGGATCCCCGTAGCGCAGGCCAGGACCTCGCGGGGATGGAGGGCAGGTTTGGGCTGCACCGGGGCGTCGAGGGCGTAGCCCAGGCCTCCGGCCGGAGCGCGGCGGGGCCCCGCCTCCGCCGACCCCCTTCGATCGGCCCGGATGAAACTACCGCCGCCCTGCCGGGTCTCCACGAGGCCCTCCAGGGCCAATTCCTGGTAGGCGGCGAGGACCGTTTTCCGGTTCACTCCTAAGGTGTCCGCGAGGGTCCTCGCCCCCGGGAGCACGTCCCCTTCCTTGAGGCGCTTGGCCCGCACCGCTTCGGAAACGCCGTGGACGATCTGGAGGTAGACCGGGGTCCGGGAGTCGGGGTCGATGCGGAGGAGCAGGTTCCAGGTGCGCATGGCGGGGTGGATCGGAAGATCCCTGAATTGAGGAAGGGACCATGATACTGAGTACCGGGCCGGGAGGGCGCAACCCAAACGGACCTCTTTGCGGCGGGCCCCACGATGACCTCCACGCCGCAGGACCGACACGATGTCAGGTGCACCCTCCTGGAACGATGAGCCCGACCCGGTTCCCTCCCCTTGAACCAAGCCTCCTCTGACTCACCCACGACCGCTCCTTGCTCTCCGAGGACCCAATTCCTTTGGCCTGAAGCCTCCCGTTTTTGAGCAAACTACTTGCCGTAAAAAGGCTTTTTATTAATGCAATGCTGCCATCCATCTTCGAGAATTCTTACAATATCTTTGACCCGTTGTTCCGATGTTGCCTGACACTTATCGCCGCACGAGGCGGAGGTTAGCAGCCCCATGAAGTAATCCAATTCCGCGTTATAAGCCTTGATCTCGGTCAGACAATTATCCCAGGTGTTGTCATTGCTTGTAATAAATACGGGGGAATTGACCAGGCCGTTATGGCCGTCGAGCTGGCCTACGCATGTATTGGTTGGAAAATCGTAAACATGCGACAACTCGTGGAGCAGAGCACCCATGGCGAGTTCAGGAGGTAGATCCTTCCGGATGATGGGTTGCAATCGTTGATTCTTGCATTCGATGGTTCCACCAATATCCCCATCGTTCATAGGCTTCCAGATCTTGAACCCGATGCGCGGGCCCGAAAGCCCATAGGCATCCTTCGAGGTGATGGGGGAATTGTGAACGTAGAGCGATTCGTTGGGACCGTCTCCGACGCCGATGGGATCGCGACTCAGCCAACGACCGAGATCCGGGTCGTAGGCTCTGAAAAGGGTGAGATCCAGGCCTGTTTGGGCATGGCGGAAATCCCCGGTGAAGCCGATGGGGCTTTCCTTGTCCCCGGCGACCTTGGTCCTGCGCCCGTAAGGATCGTAGTCGTAGCGGGCCCGCACCTGGCCCGAGGCGTCCGTGAGCTCCCGGACGCTGCCCAGATGGTCCCTCGTGTAATAAAAGGAATCAGATCCTTCCAGGAATCCTTGATTGAAAAATCGCCTTAGGGTCGTGACCCCATTGGCGTCCAGCTCCTCGATGGGCTCCGGACCTTCCCAAAGAAGCTTGCGGATGCCCTGGACCACCCCATTCTCGTACTCCACGACCACGGCCCGCCGTCCGAAGCCGTCGTACTGGAATTCGGTGCGATGGGTCCCCAGGGTGATCGCGTGGAGGCGGCTCGCCTCGTCCCATTCGAAGGCGCGGCTGCCGTCCGACAGCAGGTTGCCGCTGGCATCGTAGCGGTAGGCCGCGTCCTGGCTGACGGTCAGAACCGCCGGGCTGCTCGTGACGCGCCCGGAAGGATTGCTGACCGTGACGCTGAAGGTGGATCCGTGGTCCTGGGCCACGGTGGGCGGGGTGGTGTACTGGGGACCGGTGGCACCGGGAATGGGGCTTCCGTTCTTCATCCACTGGTAGCCGAGGGAGCCACCGGCGGCGGTGACGGAGAAGGTGGCGGGAGCGGGCATGGAAACCCCCTGGTTCACGGGCTGGGCCGAGATGACCGGCGGGCCCAGGACCCCGAGGCTGAGGCTCGCCGTCGTACTGGGCACGAGGACGTTGAACCGATTCTCCCGGTAGGCCGTGACCTTCACGGTGTAGGTGCCGGCGGCGGCGTAGGCATGGCTCGTCTGGGCCTCCACGACCGTTTGCGTGCTGCCGTCCCCGAAGTCCCACAGGTAGTAGTCCGGTGTCGTGACGGCGTTGGTGGTGCCGTAGAGGAATTGACTTTGGAAGGACACCGGCGCGCCCACCGACACCGTCGCCCCGTTGGGGGGCGAAAGGATCACGGCGGTTCCAGAGGTGAGGAGCGAGGCGGCGAGGGGAGGCTTGGCGGGGGCCGCCGGGGCCGAGAGGATCAGGGAAAGGACGGGCAGGGAACGCAGGAGAGGATGCACGGGGCCTCCGAGCTTGGGACTGGGTCGGAATCGCGGGATGAAGGGCGAGGTTCAGGGTGCGGGCAGAGGGCCATAGGTCGTGCGGGTGGTCGGCTGGTTCAGGCCGTTCAATCCGAAATGGCTGTCGAACCCGGACTGCGTCTCGCCCGTACGGTTGCCGGAGGGGTCGTAGGTGA
>CAYSXG010000047.1:0-11159 GCA_964434895.1 uncultured Solibacteraceae bacterium
CCCTTTTTGCAGACCTGGACATGGGCCATTGGGTGCTTGGAAAGGTCGGCCTTGGTCAGAGCGTCCATCGCGTCCACGGGGACTCCAAGGGGTGGGAGGCGTGCCCACCATCAAACCTGCCTCCCCTGCATCGGTCAAGGGGATCGATAACATAAGGGCCCTGCTTTTATAAAAAAGGGGGCGGTCCGCCCATTCTTACCGAGGGCTTGTGGACGGGACCGCCAGGGGGCCGGCGAAGGGGGTCGAGCATCGATACTCTTGTCGCATAGTTTAGATTCACCTGTATCTTGATCGAGGTCCGGAAGCATTTATTCTTGAGCCCACACCCTCCGGAGGCGCCATGGCCACCCTGTCCCGACGCACCCTCCTCGGAGCTTTGGCCGCGGGCGGCACGGCCGTGGCCGCGACGGCGGCCCTGAAAGGAAAGGAGTCCCGGATGCTGGACGATGTTCCGACCAAGGTCCCGGCGCCCCTCGCCGCACCCAAGCCCCTCCCCTTCGATCCTGGGAAGTTGAGCGGGATCTCTGAAAAACTCATCGTGTCCCATCACGACAATAACTACGCGGGCGCCGTGAAGAACCTCAACGGCGTGCGCGCCGAGCTGGCCAAGGCCGGCAAGGACACGCCGGCCTTCCTGCTGGGCGGCCTGCGGGCCAAGGAGCTGGCCTTCGGAAACTCCGTGACCCTCCACGAAGCCTACTTCGGCAACCTGGGCGGGAATGGCCGGGCGGACGGCCCCATCGCCAAGGCCCTCGCCTCCGCCTGGGGCTCCCTGGGCGCTTGGGAACAAGCCTTCAGGGCCCTGGGCCAAAGCCTCGGCGGCGGCAGCGGCTGGGCCATCCTGGACCTCCACTTGCCCACGGGAGAGCTGCGCGTCTCCTGGTCCGGCGAGCACACGCAAACCCTCGCCGCGGGCCTGCCGCTCCTGGTCCTGGACATGTACGAACACGCCTACCAGATGGACTACGGCGCCGCGGCGGCCAAGTACATCGACGCCTTCTTCGCCAACCTCCACTGGGACGAAGTGAACGCCCGCTTCGAGCGGGCCCGGAAGGCGCTGTCGGCCCTGAAGGCCTAGGACCCCATGGCCTCCGGACCCGGGTCGACGCCCCTCCTGGACGTGGCAGACCTGGGTGCGCGCCTGGGCGGGGAGCCGATCCTCCAGGCCCTCCGATTCGAGGTGTGCTCCGGGGAGATGCTGGGCCTCATCGGCCCCAACGGGGCCGGGAAGACGACGCTCTTCGAAGCCTTGGCGGGCTTCCTTCCCGAGGCCCGGGGCGCCCTGCGCTGGAAGGGGGACCCGCTGCCGCGCCGCCGCTGGGGCGAGGCCCTGTTCTACCTCCCGGACGGCATCGCGCCCTACGGGGAACACCGGGCTTCGGAGGTCCTCGAAGCCTTTCGCCGCCTGGGGGACCGCTCCCGGCCCGAATCCGAAGCGCTGGAGGGTTCCCTCCACCTGGGGCCGGTCCTCGCCAAGCGGGTGGGGGAGCTCTCCAAGGGCAACCGCAAGCGCCTCCTCCTGGCCCTGGCCTTCCTCGGCCGCGCGGAGCTGCTGCTGCTGGACGAACCCTTCGACGGCCTGGACCTGCCCCAGTCCCTCGCCACCATGGACCTGCTGCGCGCCCAGCAGGAGGAGGGGCGGACCTTCCTGCTCTCCATCCACGAACTGCGCCAGGCGGAGCGGCTCTGCGAGCGGTTCCTGCTGCTGAGGGCGGGCTCCCTCATCGCCTCCGGCACCCTCGAGGACCTCCGGTCCCTCGCCGGCCTCTCTAGTGGTGGCTTGGAGGAGGTGTTCCTTGTGGTCCATTAGGCGCCTTCTCCCCCTGTTCCGTCTGGAGCTGCGCCAACTCCTCCTGGGACGGGCCTGGCTCCTGCTCGCCTTGCTCCTCAGCCTCCTGGTGGGCCTCAGCTTCAGGCAGGCCCTCGGGCTCTACGAAGGGGCCAGCCGCTCGGCCCTGGGGGCGCCGGACCTGGTCCAGGGCCTCAACCCCTTCGACGGCATCCTGGTGCCGACCTTCGGCGGCCTCTACCTCGCGGCCACCCTGCTGCTGCCCTTCGTGGCCATCCGGCAGGTCGGCGCGGATCGGGACAGCGGGGCCCTGAAGCTGCTGCTGCGCAGCGGCTTCCCGCCCCTTCAGCTCGTGTTCGTGAAGCTGGCCGTGCTGCTCCTGGCCTGGACGGCCTGCCTGGGCGTCCCCCTCTCCGCCGCCCTCCTGTGGCAGCGCATGGGAGGCCACGTCCACGGGCCCGAACTGGCGGGTCTTCTCCTGGGGCACGGCCTCTACGGCCTGGCGGTCCTCGCCGTGTCCCTGCTGGCCGGAAGCCTCGGGCGAAGCCCCGCCACCGCCGCCCTCCTGGCCCTGGGCGCCACCCTGGGCTCCTGGGTCCTGGACTTCAACGCGGAGCTGGGTCCCGACTGGATCAGGGCCCTGGCCCCGCTCTCCCTCACCCGGGCCCTGCGTCCCCTGGAGCGGGGCCTGCTGGAAGGCGGGCACCTGCTGGGCTGGCTCTTGGGCGTCGGCCTGCTGGTGGGCCTTTCGGCGGTCTTCCTGCATCCCGGGCGAAGGTCCTCCGCCCGGGCGGGATCCCTCGCGGCGGCCCTGCTGGTGGCCTTCCTCGGGTGGGTCGGCATCGGACGCCTGCGATCCTCCTGGGATCTCACGGAGGACCGTCGCCACTCCTTTCCGCCCGGGGTGGAGCGGGCCCTGCGGAACCTCCCGGGCCGCCTCCGCGTCGACGTGAACCTGAATCCCGATGACCCGCGCTGGATGGACCTGGAGCGCCAGGTGATCGCCAAGCTGAAGCGCCAGGTGCCCAAGCTGGAGCTCCGCCTCCTGCCCACCGGCGCGGGCCCCTTCGGGGGGGAGGCGGGGGACCGCTACGGTGAGGTCGCATACCGCTACGAAGGCCGCAGCGATAGCAGCCGCTCCACCAGCCCCGAAGAAGTGCTGCCCCTGCTATGGGCCCTCACCCGCACCCCGCCTCCCCCCGAAGAGGCGGGCGCCCCCTATCCGGGCTACCCCCTCGTCCCCGTCGATTCCTGGAGCGGCCCCTGGTTCATGGCCCTCCTGCCCGCCCTCCTCGCGGCCTTCTGGCTGATCCAGCGGCTCCGCGTCCCCTTCCGAAGGAGACCGATATGAGATTCCTTGTCCCGGCCCTAGGCCTGCTGGCCCTGGCGCCCCTCCAGGCCCAGGGCACCAGCTTCGCCCACGAAACCCCCGGCGCCGAGCCGAAGGACATGCTGCCCATGGTGGGCTTCTGGACCATCGCCAAGGACGGGGATCGGACCGTCCTCAAGGTGGACGGGGGTCGCTGGAAGCAGGGCCAGAGCGGCTCCAACCTGGCGGAGAAGACCCGGGCCCTCTACGGCCAGCGCTACGCCGAATTCCTCGATAGCGTGAAGGCCTTCGCCTACTTCCCCTACGTGGTGGCCAAGGAGGTGGAGGCCTTCAGCGGCGGCGAGATCTCCGTGCGCTTCAAGCCCCTGGCCGGGCGCATCGACCAGGGGGCGGGCATCCTCTTCGATCTGCGGCCCAACGGCGACTACCTGACGCTGCGGGCCAACGCCCTGGAGAACAACCTGGTGCTCTGGAAGGTGGTGAAAGGCAAGCGGTCCATGGTGAAGTGGATCCGCAACACCCCCACCGCCTCGCAGCAGTGGCACGACCTGAGGCTGGTGGTCCGCGGCCAGAACGTCGAGGGGTACCTGGACGGCAAGCGGCTCCTGGAACACGGCCTGGACCACGCGGTGTCCGGGCGCGTGGGCCTGTGGTCCAAGGCCGACAGCGTCGTGCTCTTCGACGACTTCCGCGTCGACGCGGGGAAGTGAGCCGTGGGGCTCATCGCATGCTCCGCCATCCTTTCGGCCCCAGGGGCGGGGCCGCAGACGCCCGCCGCGGCGAGGCCGGCCTCCCCCCCGGATTCGCCGGAGGGGCCGGAGCAGGCGGCCATCGCGGCGGTCCGGACCGCGCGCCTGGACGTCCGTGGCAGGGGGCGCTCCCGCCTGGCGGTCCAGGACTGCGTGGCCTGGTTCGAGAAACTCCACCCGAAGGGCGGCCGGAAGGGCTACCGCAGCCTCGGCTGGTCGGCCAAGCCCGGCCCGTTCGGACATTGGATCGTGACCCTGAGGCTCGTGGTGGACGGATCGGGGACCCAGGCCGAATGGGAGTATGACCCCAAGAGCGGCACGATCGGCTTCCGGGACCATCTCTCGAAATTCCTGAGCTTCGTCCCCTGAACGGCGGGGCCTTCCAACGACCTCCACCCGCCCCGATTCGTCCGCCTCTCCAGCGGTCCCGGCGCGGACCTTTGTGATCACGATCATCACCCGCCACGACGCCGATTCACGACACTGGGGAGGCTTAAGCCCGCCTTCGATGGACGCCTCGACCAGAATTGGAACCTTTCTCGCAGGAGCCCACGCTCCGCTCAAGCCGCGAGGGATGGGCCCAGCGCGCCACCTGCCCCAGCTGCAGGGAATCGTTCTCAAGCTTCGCCGGACCTTTTGGCCATGATCGAGGAGCCAGCCGTGCGACACGCCTCAGCCTGGACGAGAAGGGCGGCACTCCTCGGGGCCTTCTCGGTTTCGCTTTGCGCGGGCCCACCCTACCTTACGGACGACCCGGATCCGGTGGGCCTTCATCACTGGGAGTCCTACGTCTTCATGCAGGGCTTTTCCTCACGCGGTGGAGCCTCGGGACTCATGCCCGGCTTTGAGGCCAATTACGGTCCCTTCCCCAATGCCCAGCTCCAATTCCAGATCCCCGTGGCCTACGAACGGAGCGATGAGGACGGGCGCCATCACGGGTTGGGCGACCTCCAGGTCGGATTCAAGTACCGCTTCATCGACGAAGGCGACACCTGGCCTCAGGTGGCGGTTTACCCGCAGGTCCAAACGCCCACGGGCGATGCCAAGGCGGGCCTGGGCAGCGGCCACTGGCGCCTTTACGTGCCGCTCCTGTTCCAGAAGAGCTTCGGTTCCTGGACCACCTACGGGGGCCCCGGATGGTGGCGCAACCCGGGCGCAGGCAACCGGGACTACTCCACCTTCGGCTGGCAGATCCAGCGGAACTTCGGCGAGGAGCACTCCATCGGGCTGGAAGTGTTCTACCAGGGCAAGGACAAGGCGGGTGGTCAAGGTTCGACCACCTTGAACCTGGGTTTCATCCGCTCGCTCGGCCCCCGCTTCGCGGCGGTCGCAAGCGCAGGGCGGGTCTTCAAGGGCGAGATCGGGTACCAGCTTTACGTCGGAATTCGCGGTTCCTTCTGAACCGTTGGGCCACCGGCGGTCGGCCGACCGCCCCTTTCTGAAACGGGAGTCCTCCGTGCGCGAACCAAGGCTCTTCTTTCGGAGGCTGTCGCTGATGGCAGCCCTCCTTGCGGCCCACCCGCTCCTCAGGGCCCAATCCAAGGACTTCCCCCTGGGGACGGCGACCCCTTCCGCCGAATGCGGCGCCTGCCACGAAGCCATCCACCGGGAGTACGCCCACGGCTTCGGGAGCGATATCCAGAACAAGCCGACCACCCTGCCCGGCAAGGGCCAGAAGCTCCTCGACTTCAAAGGGATCGTCTCCACCACGGCGACGGCCCACGCCGTCGCGGGGGCCGACCCGTTCCCGTTGCACGCCCGGTCCATGGAAGAAGAGGGCCGATCCTGCAATGTGTGCCATTTCCCGCAGCCCTTCAGCATCCCGGACATGAATGGCGCCGAGATGCCCAAACCTGCGCCGCGCCCCAAGGACCAGGAACCCGGCGGTCTCACGTGCGCCAGTTGCCACCTCACCCCCCAGGGCAAGATCCGGGGCCCTCACGAGGTGAAGGATGCGCCCCACGAGACCATCAAGGATCCGGCCATCCAGTCCTCCGCCATGTGCGCCTATTGCCACAGCATGGGCAAGCGCGTGTCCGGGAAACAGACCCAGACCTTCTTCGAGTGGCGCGAGGATTTCTTCAAGCCCGGACTCGGCAAACAGCAGTGCCAGGACTGCCACATGCCCCGCACCATCCGCAAGCTGACCGAGACCTCCGATGCGCCCGAACGAGCCGTGGCCCGCCACCTCTGGACGGGGGGCCGGTCCCTCCAGCGGGTCCAGAGCGCCCTCAGCCTCGTGATCGTCCAGCCGGAAGAAGGCAAAGGCGAGATGTCCTTTCACGTGATCAACATTGGAGCTGGGCATTCCGTCCCCACGGGGTCCAACCGCCGCGCGATCTACCTCATTACCGAAATCCTGGACGGGAAAGGCAAACGGCTCGCAACCCGCGAGTGGATGTTCGCGCCCTGGTACGGCTCCCGCCCGGACGACAGGAAATTCCTCGAAGAGGACAAGGCGAAAGCCGACGCCATCGCCGCCATGCAGGCGGATGCCCAAGGCCCCCACGAAGCCCCCATCCGTGCGGGCGAGGAGCGGGTCCTCACCTGGGCGCCCACGACGAAGCCGGGAACGTACACGATCAAAGCGCGGTTGGTCTACGACCTCAACCGCTACAACGACCGGTCCATCGCGGAGGACCAGACTGAGTTCAACAGCAAGTCCCTGGGCTTCACGGTGAAGTAATTGCGGGATTGCCCGAAAGGCGGCGGCGCACGAAAGTGCGCGAGTTCGCAAAAAAAGGGGGGCCTGCGCCCCCCTTACAACGCCTTTTCGAGTCCCTCACTGCCCCATGAGCCAGTGGAGCAGGAAGCGCGGTCCCTCGCCGCTGGGGCCGTAGGGGCGGTAGTCCCGCTCCTTGGCGGACCAGCAGCCCGCCAGGTCCACGTGGGCCCAGGAGGGATTGTCCACGAATTCCTGGAGGAAGAGGGCCGCGGTGATGCTGCCGCCCCAGCGGCCCCCGGTGATGTTCTTGAGGTCCGCCAGGGGGCTGCGCAGCTGTTCCTTGTACTCCTCCACCAGGGGCAGCTGCCAGAGGTGCTCGCCGGTGGAACGGCCCGCGCCCTCCAGGGCCTCCGCCAGCTTGGGATCCGAGGTGAAGAGGGCGCTAACGCTGTCCCCCAGGGCCACCAGGCAGGCCCCGGTGAGGGTGGCCAGGTCGACGATGTGGTCGGGCTTCATCTCGCTGGCGTAGTGCAGGAGGTCCGCCAGCACCAGGCGCCCCTCGGCGTCGGTGTTGAGCACTTCCACCGTCTTCCCGCTGCGGCTGCGCAGCACGTCGCCGGGCTTGTAGGCGTCGCCGTCCGGCATGTTCTCCACCAGGCCCATCAGGCCCGTCACCTGGACGGGGACCTCCGCCTGGGCGCAGGCCGCGAGGGTGGCCAGGACGATGGCCGCGCCGGTCATGTCGTCCTTCATGGTCTCCATGCTGGAGGCGTCCTTGAGGGAGAGGCCGCCGGAATCGAAGCAGACCCCCTTGCCCACGAGGACCACGTGCTTCTTGGCCTTCTCCTTGGGCTTGTACTCCAGCTTCACCACGCGGGGCCCCTTGACCGAGCCCCGGCCCACGCCCAGCACGCAGTTGAAGTTCCCCTTCTCCAGGGCGGCCTTGTCCATCACCTCCACGCCGAGCTTGGCCTGCTTGGCCACCTTCTGGGCGATCTCGGCCAGGGCCTCGGGGTTCATGTCGCTGGGGGGCGTGTTGACCAGGTCCCGCACGCGGTGGCAGGCCGCCACGGCTGCCTCGATGGCCGGCTGGCGGCGGCGCGCCTTGCGGGTGTCCTCGCCGTTGGTGAAGATCTCCACGCGCTCGAAGCGCTTGGCCTCCTTCGTATCGCCCTTGCAGGATACGAAGTCGTAGTCCGCCAGCAGCACCCCCTCCAGCACCGCCACCTGGGTCTCGTCGTGCTCCAGCAGGGAGCTGGACGGGGCGACGATCCCCACGGACTTCCACTTCTTCTTGAGGGCGTGGCGGGCGGCGGTGCCCACCGCCTTGCGGACCTTGTTGAGGGTGATGGCGTCCTCCTCGCCCAGGCCCACCAGCAGCATCCAGCGGCTGTCCTTGACGCCGTTGGGGTGGTGGAGGGGCACCAGCTCGGCGTAGTCCGCCTTGAAGTCGTCCTCGTCCATGACCTGCCGGGCCACCTTGCTGATGGCGAGGGGGAGGCGGTGGCGCTCCCGCCCCGAGAAAATCGGGACGATCAGCACGTCCCCCGAAAAGTCCTTGCCGGTCTGGCTCGTGATCTCGATGGTCGCCATGCAGGCTCCTCCTAGGAGGCCTAGCTTAGCCCAAGCGGACATCAAGTGGTTTTTTTTTGATGTTCCATTCCTGGAACTTGTAAAACGTTTCCGGAAAGCCGGCCCCCGCCCTGGCAGGATGGAGCCCATGCACCTCGCGCCCGCCCATCGCGTGCCCCTGCGCCTTCCCAAGGCCTGGCCCGCCTGCGCCCAGGGCCTCCTCCGGGAGGGGGCCGCCTGGCTCCACGGCGGCGGACCCGGGGGGTGGGGGGCCGATCTGCTCGCGTTTCAGGGGGGTCCCAGGATTGAGGCCCGATGGGACGGCAAGGTGTTCAAAACCGAGGATGGAAGGTCCCCCTGGGAGGCTTTGGAGCAGGGCGCCGCTGCCCTTCCCCTGCCCTGGGTGGGGGCCGCCACCTACGAGCTGGCCTGCTGGGAGGGGGGCCTGCCCTTCCGGCCCCCCTCCCTCGGTTCCCTGGGCATGGCCTGGACGGGCCTGCGCGCCGCGCTCTGGGTGCGGGAAGGCTCCGCCGAGGCCTGGGGCTGGGAGGAGCGGCCGCCGGATCCAAAGGCCATCGAGGCCCGCCTGGCCCAGGCCTGCGCCCTGCGCCGCCCGGCCCTGGGGCCCCTCCGCCCGGCCTGGGAGGAGGTCGACCATCGCCGGGCGGTCTCCGAGATCCAGGAGCTCATCGGGAACGGGGCCTTCTACGTGGCAAATCTGTGCGTTCCCTTCGAGGCCCCCTTCGAGGGGGACCCCCTCACCTTCGCCCTGGCCCGGATGAGGGCGGCCCGCCCCCCCTTCGGGGCCTACCTGCCCCTCCCCGGCACGACCCTGCTCTGCCTGGGCATGGAGCGGCTCCTGGCCCGGGGACCGGGGCGCCTGTGGGCCGAGCCCATCAAGGGCAGCGCCCCCCTCACCGGCGAGGCCGACCGGGACGTCCGCCGGGGCGAGGAGCTGCGGCGGGATCCCAAGGAGAGGGCCGAGCACACCATGATCCTGGACCTGATCCGCAACGACCTGGGGCGGGTGGCCCGCACGGGCTCCGTGCGGGTGGCGGACTTCCTGGCCCTGCGCGCCTACCCCACCGTCCAGCACCTCGTGAGCACCGTGGAAGCGGAGCCCCGTGCAGGGGTGGGGCTGGCGGAGCTCCTGCGGGCGGCGCTGCCGGGGGGCAGCGTCACCGGGGCCCCCAAGCACGCGGTCTGCGCCCACCTGGCCCGGACCGAGGCGGCCCCCCGGGGCTTCTACTGCGGCGCCCTGGGCTGGATCGGCCCCGGGGGCGCCGCCTTCGACCTGGCCCTGCCCATCCGCACCGCCCAGCTGCTCCCCGGCCGCCTGGTCTACTGGGCCGGCGGGGGCATCACCCGGCGCAGCGAGGCCCCCAAAGAATGGGAGGAGCTCTGGCTCAAGGCGCGCATCCTGGAGGCACCATGATGCCCCTCCTCGCCCTCCCCCCCCACCTCGCCCAGGCCCCCGCCCCGGACCTCCAGGCCCTGGCCTGGCTCTCGGGCCGCTGGATGGGCCGGGAGGGGACGGAGTCCTTCGAGGAGCAGTGGTCCCTCCAGGGCGAATCCCTCCTCGGCGTGGCGCGCACCCTCGAAAAGGGCCGCAGCACCTTCGTGGAGCTCTTCGCCCTGGAGCGTTCCGGGGAGGACTGGGTGCTGCGGGTGCGCATGTTCGGCCCGGCCCTCGACCGGGCCCTGCGGGGAAAGGAGGAGCCCCTGCGCCTGCGCCTGGTGGAGGTCGACGCCCGCCATTTCCGCTGCGAGGGGCTGGGTCCCGACCGGGGCACGGTCCTGACCTACACCCTGGAGGCCCCGGACCGGATTCTGGCCCAGCTGTCCAAGACCCGAGAGGGCCAGCCCGTGGTGGAGGCCTACCGCTTCACCCGCGTCCCGAATCGCTAGGCCGCGCTGCCCTCGCGCACGATCTCCTCGAAGCGCTCGAAGAGCATGGCGCGGATGCCCTTGGGCTGCTTCTTCAAACGCATGCCCGCCTCATCCGGCGTGCGGCCCCCCTTGGTCTGGTTGCAGGGAAGGCAGCAGGCCACCAGGTTGAGCCAGGTGGACTGGCCCCCCTGGCAGAGGGGCACCACGTGGTCCACGGTGGTGGCCCGCCGCTCGCACCCCACGTACTGGCAGACGTGGCCGTCCCGCTTCAGCACCCGGCGCTCGATGCGGCCCGAAAGCAGCTTGGCCTCGGGGCAGGCCTGGGCGTGGGGGAAGATCACCAGGCGGATGGATTCCGCCAGGCGGTCGTGGCGGTCGAAGCTGCCAGGATCCAGCACGTGGGCCCGGCCCGAGGCCACGGCGCGGATGGCCTTGCGGCGGGAGATCTCCTGCATGGGGACGTAATTGCGGTCCACGGCGATCACCTCGCCGTGGATCGTCCTGTCCTTGCGATGGCTCATGGGAGTCCCTATCCGAAGGAGATCTCCCCTTTATTCTGGGCCTTTCCGATCCGGAATGCCGTGGAATTCATGCCAAATTTTCGCGTCCTGCCCCCTCCAGGGCGGCCGGGACCTGGTCTTCCGGGAGGGCCTCCACGCGGACCAACTTCTTCTGCATGAGCTCGTTGCGCTTGGAAACGTCCCCCAGCTTGGTGCCCGCCTCGTCCAGCTTTTTCTTCACCGCCTCCAGGGCCTCCCCGAACTTGCCGAACTCGGTCTTCACCGCCCCGAGGGTCTTCCAGACCTCGGCGCTCTGGCGGGTGATGGCCAGGGTCTTGAACCCCACCTGCAAACTGTTGAGGAAGGCCGTGAGGGTGGTGGGGCCCACCAGGGTCACCCGGCATTCCCGCTGCACCCGCTCCAGGAGGCCCGGGCGGCGCAGGGCCTCGGCGTAGAGGCCTTCGAAGGGCAGGAAGAGGAGGGCGAAGTCCGTGGTGGCGGGGGGATGGACGTACTTGTCCCGGACCTCCCGGGCCTGGGCCATCAGGCGCCCCTCCAGGGCCTGGGCCCAGCGGGCGATGGCGTCCACGTCCCCGGCCTCGTAGGCCTCCATGAGGCGCTGGTAATCCTCGATGGGGAACTTGGCGTCGATGGGCAGCCAGAC